>WQXP01000168.1 GCA_009784765.1 Oscillospiraceae bacterium
CCAGACGCGGGTGAAATCTTCTTTGAAGATGGCGGTGGTGAGAAGTGTATGTTCTCGAAAAGCGCGCGGGTAAACATCACTCCGGACAAACGCTTTCTCGGCTTCGTGTTTCAAGACTTTGCGCTTTGGCCGCACATGACTGTTTTCGAAAACGTCGCTTTCGGGCTTCGGGCACGAGAACGCGGCGCGGCAAAGTCCGGCTTGAAAGAACGAGTCGAGTCTGCTCTTGCGAAAGTTCGGCTTTCGGAGTACGCGAAACGCTACCCCCATCAGCTTTCAGGGGGGCAGCAACAACGAGTCGCTTTTGCGCGGGCAATGGTCACAAAGCCGGGCTGTATTCTCTTTGACGAGCCGCTGTCCGCTCTTGACGCTGCGCTTCGCGAGGAAATGCGCGGCGAACTCAAGGCACTTGTGCAAGAAATCGGGGTTACTGCGATTTTTGTTACCCACGACCAAACCGAGGCTTTCAGTATGAGCGACACAATCGTTGTCATGAACAAGGGCGTAATTGAGCAAATCGGCACTCCCGACGAAATTCGCCGCAGCCCTGCGAGCGAATTTGTCGCCGGATTCATCGGCGGCATGAACAAATCTACAATACTAAAGGAGAATCAACCATGAGAAAATCAATCAAAGGCCGCTTAGCGGCAATGCTGCTGTCGGCAGCAATGTTCACGGGGCTTATGAGCCTGACTGCCTGCGACGGCGAACCGGAGGGTGGGGGAACTACGACACCCGCTGTCTCACAAACTACGCCGAATACGTCTTCCGACGGCGGCGCGGAACCGAATGAACCTACCGACCCCTTTGAAGGGCTCACAGGCGAAGTCAACGTCTATATGCCCAGCCCCCCTGCCCTTGCGGACGCTTTGGCGGCAGGATTCGAAGATAAAACCGGTGTGAAAGTCAACGTATATCAAGGCACTACGGGAGAGATTCTTGCACGTCTCGAAGCAGAGGCGGCTAACCCGATTGCAGACGTGGTAATTCTTGCTTCATGGTCAGACGGGCTTGCGCTGCGGGAAGAGGGCGGTTTGCTTTCATATACTCCGCGCGGGGCGGACAAAATGCACTCTGCGTGGGTCTGCTCACGGGGGGAGCTTTTCGGAATGAGTGCGTCGGCAGTCGGAGTGCTTTACAACACGACTCTTATTCCCGAGCTTTCGGCTGACTGGCATGAATTGGCAGAGGCGCAGTTCAAAGATATGACTGTTTTCCCCGACCCCGAGCGTTCCGGCTCAGCGAAAGATTTCCTCGCCGGTCACGCTGATGTTCACGGAGACGCAAGTTTAGCAATCTGGAAGGCACTTGCGGAGAACGGAATGACAGTTCCCGGTGCGAACGGCCCGTCCATGAACGCTGTTGTTACCGGTGAACGCGCAATTTTAGTCGCGGGGGTTGACTGGAACGCATACACCAACATCGCCTCAGGGGAGCCACTTGCGTTTTATTATCCTGCGGGCGGAACAGTAATCAATCCGCGTCCTGCGATGATTCTCGAAACGAGCAAAAACGACGATAACGCAAAAGCTTTCATGGATTATCTGCTCACAGACGAGGCTCAGCAGTTAATCGCAGAGGCGTATCTCCTTCCGGGCAGGAGCGATTTCACGACGACTTTCCGCCCGAATGTTTCCGAAATGAATGTCTTAGACGTTAATTGGGACGCGATGATGGAAAATGCCACTTCTGTTGCGCAAGCTTTTAACGAGCTGATTTCATGAAAAGCAAATCCCTTGTAAGCCTTGTGCTGATTGTTCTCGTTGTGCTGATTCTTGTGCCTCTGAGCTTTATACTCTCTCGCGCTCTCTACAGCGGCGGCGAGTTTCACTTGGTGAGTGCGTGGGAAACACTCACTAACGCGAACAATCTGCAGACGATTGCCAACACCCTTGTTCTCGGCTTTGCAGTCGTGCTTTGTTCGACTGTGATTGCGCTTCCTTTGGCTTTCTTCACGGCGCGAACGCAAATCGCCCGCTGTAAATGGCTTGACATAGTCCTCATGATTCCATTCATGACCCCGCCGTACATTGCTTCTATGGGCTGGATTTTCTTCACCCAGCGGCGGGGGCTGTTTCAGCAGCTTTTTCCGTGGACGGGGGAGTTCTCTGAGGGGTTCATTTCCTTTTGGGGGATTGTTCTGATTATGTCTTTTCATTTGTTTCCTTTTATACTCACGATTCTCAAGAATGCGCTGCTTAACGTCGGTGCGAGCCTTGAGGAAAGTGCGTCGGTTTTCGGTGCGTCGCCTTTGTATAAATTGCGTCGGGTTACTCTGCCGCTGATTACGGGGAACTATCTCATCGGCGCGCTTCTTGTGTTCGTCAAGGCAGTGTCGGAGTTCGGGACGCCTGCTACGATTGGGCGGAGAATCGGGTTCAATGTTTTCGTTACCGAAATTCACCACAGTGCCACAATCGCGCCTATTGACTTCAGCAAAGCCGCAACTCTCTCAAGCCTCTTGATTTTCATATGTTGTATGGTTTGGTTTGTACAGAATCACGTAACGGCTAAGACGAGTTATAAATTAGTCGGCGCGAAGGGTTCGCGTCCGTATGAACGTCGCCTCACGCCCCTCAAATAAGCGGGGGCGTGGTGTTTTATTGCTCTGCTGCTGCTTGTCTCTGTAGGGGTGCCCTATTTTTCTGTCGGTGTTACTTCGCTGATTAACTTGCGCGGCTACGGAATGCAAGCGGGTAACTATACTTTTAATCATTATATTACGCTCTTCACGGCTAATCCGCGAGGAGTTCTTGCTATTCGCAACAGCGTTTTTCTCGCAGTAACTTCGGCGACGATTGCCACAGTTCTCGGTACGGCTGTCGCTACTGCGATTCATTACGGCAAATCTCGGCTTTTGAAAGCTGTTCATGTAATCGGGCTTATGCCGGAGATGCTCCCTAACATCGTTTTTGTAATCGGGATTATGATTTTCTGGAACAGGCTTTTTCATATAATTCCGCTTTATAACAGCATTTGGATTTTAGTTTTGGCTTATGTTACTTTATTTTTGCCCTTTTCGATTCAATATGTGTTGTCGGCTTATTCGCAAATCGGCGATAATCTGACACAGGCGGGGAGAGTTTTCGGGGGAACGCCCGGGTATGTTTTTCGGCGAATAACGCTCCCGCTTTTGCTCCGCGGGCTTTTTGCGGGGTGGGTCATGATTTTCATTATATCTCTGCGCGAATTAGTCACTGCAAGTATTATCG
>WQXP01000169.1 GCA_009784765.1 Oscillospiraceae bacterium
TAAGTTTCATGTGTGTAAAATCCTTTCGGGGGCGCAAAGCACCGTAAACTATACTGATTATAACATACTTTTTCAAAAAATACAAGGGGCTTCCGAAATTTTATCAAAAGCCGCTTGCGCGTTACTGACTCCTGCGAATACCATAAGCCCGCAAACCACAAAAGCAACCCCTAACCCAAATATCCCGAGTTCCCCTATTACATGAAACAAAATCGCGAAGGCGAAGAAAAACAATCCTACCGCGATGAAAACGAAAGACCACATATAATTGCTGCGTGTTTTTTTGAACATGACTGCGGCTAAGTCTTTGCGTTGCGTAGCAGTCGGCGTAAATTCTTTCATAAGTGCTCCTACTATTCCGCTGCGAAGCGGTAGCGCCGCTTCTGCGCGGGAATCGCTCTTCTTAAGCTTTCATGCTCAGTGCAATCCGTTTCTTACCCACATCGACTGAAATCACCGTAACATCGACAATATCGCCGACTTTCACAACCTCGCTCGGGTGTTTCACGAACTTGTTCGCAAGGGCAGATACATGAACCAACCCGTCTTGGTGAACGCCTATGTCAATAAACGCGCCGAAGTCAATCACGTTGCGAACTGTACCCTTGAGTTTCATTCCCGCTTTGAGGTCTTTCATGTCCATAACGTCTGTACGCAGCATAGTCGGCGGAAGCTCATCGCGCGGGTCCCTCCCGGGTTTGCGCAGTTCCTTGATTATGTCCTGCACCGTTGTCGCGCCTACGCCGCACTCACCCGAAAGCTCCGCAACTTTGCCCGAAGTCATCGCGTCAAGCCCGATTTCCAGCACTTTTTTCGCAACATCGTAGCTCTCCGGGTGAACCCCTGTATTGTCGAGGACGTTCTTGCTCTCGGGAACGCGCAGAAACCCTGCACATTGCTCAAAGGCTTTCGGTCCGATTTTCGGCACTTTCTTGATTTGCGTTCGCGAGCTGTACGCGCCGTTCTCCTCCCGATAAGCGACTACGTTAGCGGCAGTCGTCGCAGTCAGCCCCGCAACATACGCCAGCAGAGCAGGAGAAGCCGAGTTTATATCCACGCCCACCGCGTTCACGCAAGACTCTACCACACCTGTGAGTGTTTCGTCCAATCGTGCAGGCGGCATATCGTGCTGATATTGCCCCACACCGATAGACTTAGGGTCGATTTTCACTAACTCCGCAAGAGGGTCTTGCAATCGCCGCGCAATGGAAATCGCCGAGCGTAACGAAACATCTAAATCGGGAAATTCCTTCGCGGCAAGTTTGCTGGCAGAATAAACACTCGCCCCTGCCTCGTTGACTACCATGTATGCTACGCCCGGTATGTCTTTGAGCATCTCTGCCACGAAAATCTCGCTCTCTTTGCTTGCCGTTCCGTTCCCGATTGCCACAGCCTTGACTCCGTGTTGCTTAATCATGCGCGTCAGAGTTCGCGCCGCTTTCGCCTTGTCATCATGAGGCATGGTCGCATAGACTACCCCTGTTTCGAGAACTTTGCCCGTCTCGTCAACCACCGCGATTTTGCATCCCGTCCGATACGCAGGGTCGAACCCCATTGTCGGCATATTCTTGACAGGAGGTTGCATCAATGTCGGCTTCAGGTTCAACCCGAACATCTTGATTGCCTGCTCGCTTGCCATATCCGTGAGGGTCGAACGCGCCTCTCTCTCCAATGACGGGAAAATCAAGCGGTTATACGAATCCTCAGCCGCCTCTGCCACAAAAGCAGAACTGATACTGCCGTGTTTGACGACTTTGCGCCGAATGATTTTCATGCACTCAACATCGTCCGCGTTGATTGAGACAGACAAAAACTTCTCTTTCTCTCCGCGATTGATTGCAAGAACTCGGTGGCTTTGCAGGTTTTTGATGTTCTCAGTGAAGTCATAATACAAGCGATAAACGCTGTCATTTTCCGAATCCGTCGCTTTGCTCGCTAATTGCCCGTAGTCTGCGATTTGCGTGCGTAGCAATCCGCGAATCTCCGCATTATCGGAAATGTTCTCGGCTATAATATCGCTCGCCCCTGCTAATGCGTCCTCTGCTGTGAGAACAGCAAGCTTCTCGTCGTCTCCGCCATCTGAAATGTACGGCGCAGCGAGTTCGCGCAAATCAGCTCCGGAGTCCGGGCGCAGTTCCTGCGCGAACAGCAGTTCTGCGAGTGGTTCTAAGCCTTTTTCCCGCGCAATCGTTGCACGAGTACGCCGTTTCTGCTTATAGGGCAGGTAGAGGTCTTCTAATTTCGCCAGCGTCGCCGCCGCTGAAATCGCGGTTTTCAGCTCGTCGGTGAGTTTGCCTTGGCTCTCAATACTCGTGAGTATTTCCTCACGGCGTTTCTCTAAGTTGCGCAAATACTGAAGCCTGTCCGCAAGGTCGCGCAGTTGCGTGTCGTCCATGCAGTTGTCCCCGCCGTGGAGTTCTTTTCGGTAACGCGCAATAAACGGGATTGTGTTCCCCTCGTCGATGAGCTGCACTACATTCGTCACATATACAGGGTTGAGTTTCAGTTCCAGCGCGAGTTGCGCAATCAGCTTTTGGTTTTGGTTTTCCATGGAAGTTCTCCTTATTTTAAGTGGTTTATCTCTTCTTTTGCTATACTCTCTACTATCCATTATACACCAAACCCCGCGAAAAGTCAAGCGGCTTTTCGCGGGGCAGGAGGAATTTATCTAATCTTTTACGAAATCCACAGGGTCGGGGGTGTTCTACTGTGAAAATGAACGTCCCTTCAAATATTGCCGCACTGTATAGGTCAAAACCGTTAATTTCTATTGTGGGAAAATAGAAATCAGTAATTTGTTGGTGCAGTGAACCCCATAGGCACTGGCGACTCCACAACATTGTTTTTGCCACTATCACAACCTGCCCCAAATACAAGAATTGTTGCGGTAGCAAGAACGGCGATGACAAATTTCTTTGTTTTCATAAAAAACCTCCTTAAAAATCATTACAGATTTAACCCCTGTGTTGTAAGATAGCGTTGAGGCAATGCATACACCATCTGTTTAATTCCAAGCTATTTGCGTTCATGACACATCTGTTTGATGTGCAATCTGGAGCGTTGAGATTGTGCGAAATACTTCATTGGCTCTGTAGATATTCTCGATTACGTCCATTGCCAAGTTTTGCAACCTCGTAACAAACGTAAATCGAAACTGTTTAGGTGATTTTTGCGTAACCGTGATGATGTAAGTGCA
>WQXP01000170.1 GCA_009784765.1 Oscillospiraceae bacterium
GTCCCCGTGGGAGTTCCGCTCGAGGATTCAAGCGGCCAAATGAACATTCCGTAATGCTTGGTTTGTTGCGAAATGCTGTGGCTCACAATGGGTTTGGTTCCGCGGTGAATAATATGAGTTAAAGGCGGTGAAACAACAGTAGTACTCTCAATCGTGCGTCGAACTTCTTCGCCGTCAATCTGCGACACCTCCGCGACAACAAGGTTCACGCCGTTCACGCCGCGCTGAGATACACGCGACGAGCCGACGTTCAGTGCGTCGTCCAAGCGTTCGACGGTATCAAAAGGAATTTCGACCTGATACTCCTCAGTGCGAGTAACCATAACAGGCAGATAAGGGCGGCCGTTACGAGTAGAGGTAACCATAGAGATAATGTCAGAGGCACTGCGAACACTGTCCTCAAGGAAGAAGTCCTCCACGACCCACTCGACGTTGTCTAAAAACTGAACCTTTTCCCTTGCGCGAACTTCGGGTTCATCGCTCCTGTAGCGTTCTAAAAGCCCGTCAATGGTGTTGCTGATTGCAGGGAGGTCGTGTTCAAGCACAGCCCCGTAAAGATTGCCGTTGACGAGGAAGCCGTGTGCTTGTACGAGATTAAAGTTCGAACGCATGAGAATAGCGTTGGTGATTTGGTCGGCGGTGAGAGTTTCGTTGGAGCCGATATTAGCAATAGCGAACTCCGGAACAAGTTCGATTGACTGACCGCTGCCGAAATAGTTGACCCGCTGCATAACAGAGTTTTCAGCGTTGATGAAAACCTGTTCATTCTCGATATAGCCGTAGAACTCGCCGTTAATGGTGAGGCGCAGCATAAAGTTCGCCGATGTCGCATAAGAAACGACGTTCAGGAGAAAAACGAGGCTGACAATCGGGGCAGCGTAGTTGAAAGCAGTCACGAAAAACCCGCGCCGCGAAAAGAGGAACTTGCCGATATAAGGCAAAGAAGCTTTAGCAGCACCGATTTTGCCGTGCCTCCCGCCGACTTGGTTTCGGGCGGTTTCCATGTCGCGCTTCATGTTATGTACCCCGATGTACAGCTTAATCACAGGCGTTCCGATATGGACGAAGAGGTTCTTAACCGCACCGCCGATTTTCGTGCGGAGATAAACCGTTTTGTCCCAGAAAAGCTTGAGCGTCAACATAAGAAACTCGAGTGAATTTTTCACGAAGTTGATTGCGACATAAACAGCCGCCTCGCCGAGTGTTTCAAGAAAAGACAGAGGGTAGAGTAGTAGTCTGCTAAACATAAATAAATCCTTTCACAACTGTCAAGCTATCCGCCTACGAAGCGGCAGAGCCGCTCCTGCGGCGGAATCGCTCTTCTTTTACTATACCATAGCTTAATACCAAGTATAACACACTTTTGAAAAATTTTCAAGAGTTTTGGTTGACTTTCTTGAAAAAAAATGCTATACTATATTTCACGGAGGGTAATAAAATGGACAAAAAGTATGATTTAATCACGCCTGAAGGCACACGGGATTTTCTTCTCGAAGAATGCACGGCGCGTCGTAAAATAGAAAACAAGCTCATGGCTTTATTCCGCGAACACGGCTATAGTGAGGTTATTACGCCCCTTGTAGAGTTTGCTGACGTCTTTGATGTTCCCGAGCGGCATTTCGGCACAGAGAGTATGTACAAGCTCACCGATTCAAAAAACAGGGCACTGGTAATCCGCCCGGACTGTACCCTGCCGATTATCAGAATCGCGCAAACGCGGCTGAAATCTTACCCCCGCCCGCTGAAGCTGTGTTATAATCAGACAGTCTGCCGAGTTAATCCTAAAGAAGCAGGCCGCGACGATGAAATAGCCCAATGCGGCGTAGAAAAGATTTACGACAGCGAGATTATAAACGACAACAGTGTCGCAGAGCTTGCGAAAGAAGCCTTGCGGTTAGTGGCGGAGTTTACAGGGTGTAAGCCTCATTTCGAGGAGTTGCAATCACACCACAGTTACTATACAGGAAGCTATTTCAGGGGTTATCTTTCGAATCACGGAAAGCCCGTCATAAGCGGCGGGAGCTATAAAGTCGGCGATACGTTCGCGCAGGGGTTCGCGGTGAATGTCAACGCGATTACGGCGTGCAAATGCAACCCGAACCCGGACACAGTGCGAATAGCCCTCACTAAAGGAAGAGTAGAGAAAGAGTGTATCAAGCTTTTCGCGAAAATGGGGTGGGAGGTGTCGGGATACGCCGACAAAGGCAGACAGCTCATATTCACAATCCCGAATACAGGCATAGAGCTGATTGTGGCAAAATCCCCCGATGTAATCAGCTTCGTAGAAAACGGAGACTGTGATATAGGAATCACCGGCAAAGACATGATTGAGGAATACGGCGGCAGATTTGAAGAGGTGTTAGACCTTGGAATAGGCAAGTGCCGTTTCGCCTTAGCCGCGAAGGCAGGGGAAGATTTCTACGCAGGGCATGAAATCAAAACAGTAGCGAGTAAATACACCCGAGTTGCGCGGCGGTTTTTCTTGCGCCAAAAAGGCATGGACGTAAAAATCCGCAAGATTGAGGGCAGTGTAGAACTGCTACCGCTAATCGGAGCATCGGACGGCATAGTAGACATAGTCGAAACCGGGGCAACACTTCGCGAAAACGGGCTTGAAGTGGTAGAATACATTTCAGATGTATCGGCGCGGGTAATAGTAAACCCCGTCATGCTTAAAATGAAGACAGCGCAAATTCGCCCCATACTCGATAAGATGGAGGAGTACTCGAAAAATGAGAATGCTCAAAGATAATAACTCAATCAGAGAGTTCCTGACACTTCTCGAAAACCGCGGAGCAGGAACAAACCAAGAAGGCTTCGCGGCGGAGCGTTCCGTGCGTGCGATAATCAACGATGTTAAGACCCAAGGGGACGCGGCGCTTCATAGTTATACGGCGCGGTTTGATTGCGACAGCGTCGAGTATTATCGCGTCCCTGAGGTAGAGCTTATTCGCACATATCGTAATTATGAGGAAGACCACAAAGACTTCATGACGGCTTTAAGACGCTGTCACGCGAATATAACAGAGTTCCACGCGGCGCAGAAGCGTGAGGGGTATGCTCTTACGAAAGAAAGCGGAGTAATAACAGGGCAGAGAGTCGCGCCTTTAGAGACAGTGGGGCTGTACGTTCCCGGCGGAACAGCGGCGTACCCGTCATCGGTGTTAATGAACGCGA
>WQXP01000171.1 GCA_009784765.1 Oscillospiraceae bacterium
CCGGTGTTCGCAACAAGGGCATTCTTGAGGGCGTTATTCAGCACCACGAGAAAGTCAACGGCTCCGGCTACCCCAAGGGCCTTGATTCCAAATCTATCTGCCAGTTCGCACGCATCACCGCCATCTCTGACATCTATGACGCTATGGTCACCAAGCGCGTCTACAAAGAAGCTGTCTCTCCTTTCGTTATCCTCAACGACTTCATGAAAACAGGTTACTCCGAGCTTGACATCAAGTATATCAACATCTTTGTCAACTGCGTCATCAACGAACTCAAGGGCAAGGTCGTTATCATGAACGACGGCTCCGAAGGCGTGATTCGCATGGTCAACCCTCGCAAACTCCTGAACCCACTCGTGGAAATCGACGGCGAAGTCATTACCACTGACGATAAACTCTTCTGCACGAAAATGAAAAACGTGTTGGCGAAGTAGCTGCACACTGTCAATTGTCAATTGTCAACTGTCAATTGACACACGGGGGTATGGCGCAGTTGGGAGCGCGTTTGACTGGCAGTCAAAAGGTCGCGGGTTCGAATCCCGCTATCTCCACGCACATAAAAACACACAAAGGAGCAATCACATTATGGTACGGCACATTGTTATGTGGAACTTCGCTGACGGGTTCACACCCGACGAAAACATCACGAACGCACGGAAAATGAAAGCTTTGCTTGAGCAACTCACCGGGCTGATTCCGGGCATTGCCGAACTGACGGTGCAAATCGCGCCGATTGACTCGAGCAATCGCGACATTATGCTCGACAGCCTTTTCGAAAGCCCTGAAGCTTTAGCGGCGTATATAATTCACCCCGAACACAAGCGCGTCGGGGAGTTTGTTCGCGCTGTTACTAAAGACCGCGCTTGTATGGATTTCACGATTTAAGAGGTGAATATATGAACCGGAAAATATTGTCGGCTTTTTTGACTGCTGTGGTGCTTTTGGGCAGCTTTTCTTCAATCAGTTTGCCCGCGTCCGGTGCGGGGAATTTTATCATTACTAATCCTTATGCTGATGTGAATTGGACTACGTTCAGGCAGTATAAGGCGGCGTTACATACTCATTCCACCCATTCTAACGAGTCGGGCATGACTGCGGCTGTGAACGGCCTCGATGTTATGTCTGAGCGGCACTATTCCCTTGGCTTTCATGTTGTTGCTGTTACTGACCACAGCCGCACGACTGTTTCCCCCGACGTTGTCCCTGCTAATATTTCTGCGGACGCGATTCGTACTCCGCTTTCTACTGCGCGTATGAACGCGATGGCTCAAGGCGCGGGTCGCGGCGGTGCAGAGGGCATGATTTTTATTCCTAATTCTAACGAGCGTTCCCATACACTCCCTGCGATTACTACTGATAATCACCACGTTGGTGCGTATTTCGTGGATTCTACGCGAAGCGGCTCTATGTCCGCTTTCTTGAGCGATTTTGACACACGAAACGGCTATGCTGTGCTTAATCACCCGAGCCGCTATGTCGGTGCGGCTTGGAGTGATACCACTAACAAGACCACTGTTCGGACGATTTTCAATCGAGAGTCTGTCTGGAGACCTTATGCGGACTTATATCTCAACCACTCCAGCCTTAAAGGCTTGGAAATCGTCAACGAGTTTGATTATGACAGCCAAGGCACACGAATTCTGTGGGACAACATTCTTCGGCAAACTGCCCCTGCCGGAAAACTTGTGTGGGGGTTCGCTAACGACGACGCGCATCACGTACCTACAATCGGATACACCTACAATCTGTTGCTGATGCCGTCTTTGTCCCTCGATTACGTCCGAACATCTATGGACAGCGGGGCGTTTCTCGCTTTCGGGCGTGTTGACCGCTCGCGGGATATTTACCCTGTCGCGACTATGAGAGAACAGAGCAACAATCGACGCGACGATTCCGCTATCAGACGCGCACTTGATATGCCTGTTCCTGCCATTACCTCCATCAGCGTCGGTGTTGATACTGTTACTGTTAATGCCCGTGTCAGCGGTGCTAATTCTACTTACCCCGAAAACGCCTCTAACATGACTATCCAATGAATTGCGGACGGTGAGGTGATTTTCACGGGGGCAACACTTAACCTCAACACTCATGGGGCAAGAATCGGCAGTTATGTTCGCGCTGAAGTGGTTCACACGAATTACGGGGTTTTGTATACTCAACCTTTCGGTGTTCGCCGCAGCGGTGAAGATTTTTCGATTTATGACCTTCAACGCGCTGTCTCCACCGCTGATACTGCGATTTTGGTGAATGCGGGGAGCGGCACTCGCGCCGTTGATTTGAGTGCTAACCCGAAAAGAGTTTCCGTTTCTTCAAGAGCGGCGGCTTCGGACGGGCTTGATATTGACATTTCGCGGCTTCAAACACGGGCGGGGCATTCTTACACTTTTGAAGTTACCGGAACTCTCGGTGCTTCGGCGGGGGTCGGAGTGCGGTTCGTTTTTCGGCGTGCAAACAACGGCGGAAACATTGTTGCGCCTGCTGTTACGGGAGCGGGAGGCGCATTCTCGTTTTCTTACACCGTGTCTCACGAAACGATTCGTGCGCAACTCACGGCTAATGCCGATGAGCGGTATCGAGTCCGCAGTGAGTCTGACTTGGGGAACATCGTTATTACCGGGTTGGTGATTAAGGAAATCTCGGGCGACGGTACTACGCCTGCAACTCCTGCTTCGACTTCTGCTGCGCCGCCGACTGTTCCTACTGTGCCGACTACTTCCACTGTGCCGACTACTGCTTCCACTATTTCCGGTGAGCCGACTACTGCTTCCACTATTTCCGGTGAGCCGACTACTGCTTCCACTATTTCCGGTGAGCCGACTACCGTTACGACCGGAGCAACCTTTCAACCTACCACCGCTCTCACGCCGCCTACCGGTTCTGAGCCGCCGATTATAAACATCACCCCTATTGTTCGACGCACTGTTACCGAAATATGCGTTGTTTGCTCTGTCGAGAAGGCATGGCGTGTGGTCACGCTGTATGAAAACGACATTGTCATTACTCAGCACAAAGCCGTTACTAAGCGCGATGCACAAGGAAACTTGCGGGGGGGTTGCCTCCAAGCCTCATAACAGACCTCTGCTGTAACCCCTTCGCGGTGTAACCAAATTCTCTCTTCCTGCATACTATATATTACGCTCAG
>WQXP01000172.1 GCA_009784765.1 Oscillospiraceae bacterium
ATCTTCGTTCTCAAAAGCACCGAGTTCCACAAGCCCGTTCTCGTAAAGCCGCGGAAAAGCAGTCACTGTAGGGTTGCCTTGGTCGGGAAGATACACAGGCTTGCTGTTTACTCGAAAACTTGAAATATGCCCGTGGTCAGAGCGTGCAGGCGCGAAATAAAGGGCTTGCCTTCCCTGAACGCGGATGCCCATGAACAGTTCTCTGTTTTGAAGATTATGCTGATAAACGACATTGTCGTCTGTATCGCTGCCGAATTTGATGACTTCAATCAGCTTTGAGTCGCCGCCGTTCCCGAAAAGCTCTCGATAGACAAGTTCGCTGAAGAAAAGCGACTGCGCCGCACTCGTATGATTATCAAGATTTTGCGAAATGCTGTCAAATGCCGCCGACGGCGCGACAATCCCGAAAGGCAGAGTGTAGCGGTGTTCATAGAAGCGGTAACCGCTGCCCTGTGAAACGCCCTGCTGTTCATACAAAAGCGGGCTTAGCGGCTCCGGCGAGGTGGTCAGCGTGTTTTTAACACCGAAAAGCGCGTCGGAGAACACAGTTCCGCCCGTGTCAAGTGTGCGTGTATAAATCGTCGAGTAGCCGAATCTTTGAAAAGCCGCTTGGCGGCTTGCAGGAAGAGTGTGCGTCCAGTTAGAGAGCGTTCCGCGCCGCATAATAAAGCCATAGTTGGAGTTAAGCGCGTTCCCCGCCACCCGGATTCGCGACGACTCCGGCGAATGCAGTTCAAGCTCCTGCGAAATGGCACTCGCCGTGCGATTATACGCCGGCGGCGGATTGTTATATCCTACATAAACATAACTGAAACAGAAAACTTCGAGAAACACGAATGCCGCAATCAAAAGCTTTGTCGCCCAAGCAATCCGCGAAGACGAGTTTATGAAGAACAAAATCCCGTACACGGCGAAGAGAACAAAGCTGAGTACAAGGGCACGCTGAAACACATCTTCTCCGAAGATGTTGTACCCGCGAAATCCTGATTCTGCAAATTCAACCGCCGCGCCTGCAATCTGCGGGACAAAGGTGTAAATCGCCCAAAGGGCAGCGACCGGGGCAATCGCCGCGCCGACTAAGCTCCTGCGCTTCCTGCTCGGCTTCTCTGAATTAGCGGACGCGGCAGGTTTATCGTAATCCTGTTTCGAGGTGTAATAACACGCCGCCGCGATTGTAATAAAAGTCAGCATAAATCCGAACCGCACGGGGAACATGATATAACTCCCGCCGTGCCAAATCAGATTAGTTCCCTCCACGAACAGGGGCAGGGCAGTGAACAAAATCCCGCCGAGCCAGAACATAGCGGCGCGTTTGTTCGCGCTTTTGCGGAATATACTCGCAGCATCACCGCAAAGGGCAGCGCAAGGGGGAAAAGCAGATACAGCCTTGCAATATCAAACCCTTGCGACGTGCCGAGCATTCGCATATACGTATCCCACAGCGAACCGCCGCCCCAATTTCGCGCACTTGCGTTGATTTGCGCGAAAGCAGGGACTGTAATCCACGCAGACAGAGCAATGGCAAGGGCAGTTCCAATCCCGAGCCGCACAAGGGCAGATTTGTCAAACTTGCGCAGACAAATCGCGAAAAGCCCGCCCATGAGGAACACGAACAGCAGAACCATCACGCCTATGTAGGCGTTTGTGATGAGGCACAATGTCATCATGAGTGTGTACAGAGCAGCCCCGCGAACGGCTTGCGTGGCGTGAATGGCAGAGTTCGCGGTGAACATCTTCCACAATCCGAGGAGCAGCAGAGGGAACATCGCCATTATATCAAGCCATTGGCTGTTGGAATAGTACATCACCGAGTATCCCGAAAAGGCGTATAACACAGAAAAAGCCGCGAGCCAAAATCGCGGTGTCGTGATAAATGCGCGCTTCAGGAAAATGTGCATACTCCACGCCGCTGCCATAAGCTTGACTGCAGTGAAAATCCCCATACTCATATGAAGGCTGTCTCGCGGGATAAACAAAAAGAAAAGGTTAAAAGGGCTGAGCATACTCAGCATTCCCGCCGACGCCGCCATATTTGTTCCAAGCCCTGTGTACGGGTCGAAGAATAGCGATTTCTCTCCGCGAAGAACGTCCCACACATGGTAATAAGTCGGCACGTTGACTTGTGCCATGTCCAAAACGTCAACAATTCTGTCGCCGAAAGGATAGATGCCTTTAACCGCGAATATAAGCGAAAACACCGCCATCACAAGAAGCGGCGGAAGGGCAGAGGAGTATAACAGCTTTCCTAAGCGGTGTTTCATTTTGATTTTCCTTTCTGCTAAAAACGCGAAAAGAGAGGGCTTGACTTTTTCGACAAAATATGATACGATGATACCAAGGGCAAGTCGGCGTTACTTAGGCGGTAGTACCTTACGTGGGTTGATGGAGGGTTTTACTCTCTGTTAATCTGCTACAAGGAGGCATGGCAGAGTTTATCTTTGCGTTCGCGGTTGGTTTTCTCGCAAATGCTGCATGGTTCGGGTTAGAAACAGCGTTGCGGGTTGTAATATCCAAGTTGCGAACAAAAGAAGAACGACGTTCCCGCACAAAAGGCCGTCGTTCTTCGCACCCGGAGAGCGAGTAATCGCTTTCGCAAAAGGGAGAGTTTACTCTCCCTTTTGTATTTCCGCCTTTATTATAGCACACTTTACTGCCGCTGTCAAGAGTTTTGGTGAAATTTTTCATTCAAACCCCACCCTTTCTTCCTCGACGACTAACGGGCGTTTCATGAGGCGTGTGTTAATGCTCAAGATATATTCGCCCAAGAACCCGATAAAGAACAACTGCACCGAACCGAAAACAAACACGCCAATCAGCGCGGGGACAGAGCCCCCGGGGAAGTTGTTCCAGAACAGGATTTTCAGCACAAGATAAGCAAGGGCAATCAGGAGCCCCGTACATGACATGATGAAGCCAAAAACAGTCGCTAATCGAAGCCCGATTTTGGTATAAGACGTGAAAGAAATCATCGCCGCGTCATAGAGCGTGTACCAGTTATTCTTTGTCTTACCCGCTCGCCGACGCGCTTGAGTGTATTCAATCAGCTTGAGGTCCGGGGCGAGTTCCGCGACAATCCCGCGCAGAAAAGGCATGGGGTCGTCTAAGTTCCGCAGGACTTCAACGAAGCTTTTGTCAAACAA
>WQXP01000173.1 GCA_009784765.1 Oscillospiraceae bacterium
GTGTTCGGGGACGCGAAAACGCCGACTTTCGAAATTCCGTACCATATCGAAATTATGGAGCGACTCAAAGGGGTCGAGCTTGAGCCTGCCCGCAAAACATCAGGGGCGCGGATCTACTATCTCAAGGGCGATATTGCCCGGCTTCATTCTGCGATTCTCAGCTACGCCCGGGATTTCATGATTGACCGCGGCTTCACGTATTATATTCCGCCCTTTATGATTCGATCAGAAGTAGTAACAGGAGTTATGTCTTTCGCGGAAATGGAAAACATGATGTACAAAATCGAGGGGGAAGACTTGTACCTAATCGGCACCAGCGAACACTCTATGATAGGGAAATTCATCGGGGAGCTAATCCCCGAGTGCGAATTGCCTCAAGCACTCACGAGCTATTCGCCTTGTTTCCGCAAAGAAGTCGGCGCACACGGAATCGAAGAACGGGGAGTTTACCGCATTCACCAGTTCGAGAAGCAGGAGATGGTCGTGGTTTGCCGCCCCGAAGAGTCCCCCGAGTGGTTCGAGAAAATGTGGCGTTACACCGTCGAGTTCTTCCGCTCTCTTGATGTTCCTGTCCGCGCCCTTGAGTGCTGTTCCGGGGATTTAGCTGACTTGAAAGTCAAGAGCATTGATGTGGAGGCATGGTCGCCGCGCCAAGGTAAGTATTTCGAAGTCGGGAGCTGTTCGAACTTAGGCGACGCACAAGCACGGCGGCTCTCTATGCGGGTAAAAGGCGATGAAGGAAAATATATCCCACATACGCTGAATAACACAGTCGCCGCGCCTCCGCGAATGTTGATTGCGTTCCTCGAAAACAATCTGAACGAAGACGGCTCTGTCTGTGTCCCCGAAGCTCTGCGTGGGTATATGGGCGGGAAAGAGAGGTTAGTATGAGCAGACAGGCATTGATAAATGAAATCGAAACCTTGCCTATGAGTATGATTGATGATGTTTTTTATTATGTGTTGAATAAGAAGCAGGCAGAATCAAAGCTTATAAGCAGCGGAGTTCAAGAAAAAAGTTGGATTGACGAGCTTATAGGGATAATTCCGCCCGTATCTGATGAAGAAATCAAGAACAGCGAAGTTGAAAGGTTGGTTAGAAAGTATGGGTAGTAATACTACTGTTGATAAAGTCTTGATTGATACTAATGTTATTCTTGATATAGTGATGAGGCGTATGCCGCATTTCGATGGCTCGGTTGCTTTTTTGAAGTTATGTACACTGCAAATGCCTTTAATGTGTGTCATTACGGCTACTCAAACAAAGGATATTTTCTTTGTATTAGAGCGGCACGGCAAAAAAACTGCTGATGAGGCTATAGAAATTATTCGGTGCTTGACAAGCCATATAGAGATACTTGACGTAAATTATCAAGATGTTGAGAAGGCTTTGAACTCATCTGTGAAAGATTATGAAGATGCAATGATTATGTTCTGCGCAGAGAGGCATGATGTCGATTACATTGTTACTCGAAATGAGCGCGATTTTGTCGGTTCGCCTGTTCAAGTATTGACACCAACGGAGTTTTTGGCGAAGTTTGAAAAAAGTGTTAAAGATTGGCTATCTGTTTTTTGAGGATAGCTATTTCCTCTTTAGTGATAGACATAAGCTCGTTGCGAGAGGGTTGGTCGGGATTAGCCTCCAAGTACATCAACGCCATTTCACAGAACTCTTGTGCGATTTTTAAGCAGTCAATGTTTCTTGGGTTGTAGCATTGGTAAGCGTCTGCGATTGCGATATAGTCATCGTAATCTAGCTTACTCCTCCTTTCTAAAAAAGTACACCTTGTTATAGCTCCTTTCGACCTCTGCGAATTTCGCAGAGGTTTTTTTAATTATTCTGCTTTTTCCTTGACAACGGGTAAATTATGGGGTATAATAGAAATAAGTGTTATGTGATAGGGGGGTTAATGAATGAAGCTACCTAATGTTGACAAAGCTGTTATACCAATTGAAAAACTGCTTAACTATTCACTTGATTTCGATAAAGACCCGAATAAAGCACTTGCGTTTATGTTGTCGTTAGGATATGTAAAGGCGAACGCTAAAAAGGTGATTGAAAATATTCTGCAAAACATTGAAAATTATAACGCTGTGTATAAAGGGCATAATGGTTATGGCGAAATTTATGAGGCGATAATTACTCTTACGGGCGAAAACAGAAAAACGGCAAACGTATTAACGGCATGGATTATTGAAAACGGTACAGATTTTCCGAGACTTATAAATGTATATGTAACTAACAAGAAACGAGGTGGTTATAATGAAACTTGAAATGTATCAGAAAGTATGCTTGAAAAATGGCATAGTCGGGCGAGTGATTGAGATATTTAAGAGCGGTGAGGCTTATATGATTGATATTATGCAGAAAGATGGTGAATATGAAATGAAGACAGTTTCGCCTAATGACATTAAGAGCATTATAGTGGAAATTGAAAAGCCGTTTACGGCTTCGGCTTAATTTGAAACAAATAGGAGCAAAACAATGCTTACAATAACAAACTTACGCAAGAGCTACAAGAACTTTGAAGTCCTGAAAGGGCTTAACATGAACCTCGCGAAAGGTGATGTTTACGGATTTCTCGGCAAGAACGGCTGCGGGAAAACCACGACCATGAACATCATCTGCAACATTGTTGCCAAAGATGACGGGTTGGTACGCTTCTCGAGAGGGCGAGCGTCTGACGCGGGTGTTTCCCTTGCCTTTGACGAGAGCGAGAAGCCCCATATCGGGTATCTGACTGAAACGCCGTCGTTGTATTCTTTTATGAACGGGTATGAGTATCTCAAGTATATCGCGGCTTGTGCGAACTATACGGGGGATGTCAACAGGCGCATTGCGGAAGTTCTCGATGTTACGGGAATGACTGAAGGCGCGACTCGGCGAATTAGAGGATATTCGCGCGGAATGAGCCAGCGGCTCGGCATTGCCGCGGCTATGTTCGACCACCCGGAGCTTTTGATTCTCGACGAGCCGACTTCTGCCCTTGACCCGGAGGGGCGTGCGGAAGTCATGGGGATTATCCGCAACCTGCGGGAGGTTGGTGTTACGATTATTCTCTGCACTCATATTATTACCGACGTTGAGCGGATTGCAAACAAAATCGGGATTATGAAAGACGGAGTAATCGCGGA
>WQXP01000174.1 GCA_009784765.1 Oscillospiraceae bacterium
CACCCAGTAACAATCGCAGAGAGAAAGCCGCCGTTTCGCAATCCGCTTATCGGCAATATCCGAAATCACAGTAGTAGCCTCCGCCGCACGGTTAGACTTAATGAAATGCCGCTTCTTACACCACTGTGAATAGACAGCTTTGCTCGTAAACTCAAGAGGGCATAAATCTGCGCAGAGTATGGTATTAGCAGTAACATCATAAATCGGAGTATCTTTGCACATCAGTACCACGGCAATCACCCCCTACTTTTTCGAAATGCTCCTCAAATAAAACAGCAGCCAAACATAAAACGCCGCCACGGCTGCGAGTAATGCTATAATCCCACCTGTCACGAAGCTCCAGAGTCCATTCGCCGTGAAATACCACGACAACCCTCCAATCACGCTGCCGAGAAGAATCAAGTTCACAACTGCGCTCGCTTTGGAACGCTTCGGATTGTTATACCTCACACTCTGTGCGAACTGCGTTCGCCCTCCGCGTCGTCGGGCAAAGCCCGACTTCCTTGGCATACTCCGCTCGAACTGCGCTGCATTCTAAACGCCGCCAATGTATTGCTCATGAGCATTGCACGAGTCATCGGGCCTACACCGCCGGGAACAGGAGTAATCCACCCCGAGTCGCCGATTTTCGCACTGACTGCCGCAAACTCCACATCACCGCAGAGTTTTCCGTCCCCTCCGCGATTCATGCCCACGTCAATGACTACTGCACCTTCTTTTACCATATCTGCAGTGATTAGATTAGCCACACCTACCGCCGATACAAGAATATCCGCACGACGAGTTACCTCTGCCAAATCCCGAGTACGTGAGTGGCAGACAGTAACAGTCCCGCTCTCGTTCAAGAGCATAAGAGCCATGGGCTTACCTACTATGTTCGAACGCCCCACTACCACGCATTCTTTTCCGCTGATTTGCACTCCCGTGCTTTTAATCAGCTCCATAACCCCCGCAGGAGTACAACTCTTAAACGTCTCAGCACCTATAGCTAACCGCCCGACTGTTTCAGCCCTGAAGCCGTCAACGTCTTTGAACGCCGACACCGCCTCATTAACCGCGACAACGTCAATTCCCATCGGGAAGGGCTGTTGTATGAGAACACCGTTGACCTCATCGTCCCCGTTAAGTGCTTGAACAAGCTCAATCACCTGTGCCTGTGTTGCTTCGGCGGGCAGAATATACTCATGAGAAGTAATCCCGCACTGCTCGCAGTCGCGCTTTTTGTGATTGACATAAATCCTGCTTGCGGGGTCATCGCCGACTAAAACCACAGCAAGAGAAACTTCAAGCTTATCCCGGGCAATCTGCTCCGCGATTTGTTCCTTGATTTGCTTAGCAAGCGCGTTACCGTCTAATATGTTCGCCATAAGTGCCTCCTTTGTATCGGCGCAATGCAGACATCGCGCCCTACTATTCCTCGAAAGGGTCGTTGAGTTCTCTTTGCCCCCGCCTCAGAGCGGTAAGGGCGCGTTCTTTCTCTTTTTCGAGCTTGGTGCGGTACCTGTGTTCGCTGAGAGCTTTTTCACTCGCTGATGTATGCTTAAATCGCGCATAAGCATATTTAGGGCTGCGCATCACCTTAAAATACGCGAACAAACACAGGGCGACTGTCGCCGCGATAATCGAAACCATCTGCGATACGCGCAAATCCCCCACCATGAGTGAGTCCATTCGAAGGGATTCGATGAACGCCCGCCCGGAGCCGTACCATACGAGGAAAAGCAGGAACATCTCGCCGTCAAAAGTCTGGAGTTTTTTCGAATAAAAATGCAGAACCCCAAAGCCGAGCAAGCACCACAGGCTCTCATAAAGGAAACAAGGGTGAACTAAAACAGAATCAAAATCGCCCCCTGCCTGAACAGCTTCAATCACAGCAGAGTTGCCGCGAATAATGCTGCCGCTCATTCCCCAAGGAAGATTTCCCGCAGTCGGCGCGCCGAAAGCCTCTTGATTGACGAAGTTCCCCCACCGCCCGATTCCGAGCCCGAGAGGGAAGCCAATCCCGATTAAATCAAGCACAGGTGAGAAGGGCACTCGTGATCCGCCCGGCATTTTGCGAAACTTAAACGCAATCGCTGAGCCGATAACCGCGCCGATAACTCCGCCATAGAACGCCAAGCCGCCGTCACGAAGCCCGAATGCCGCTTGCCCGAGAGAATAGTCCGTCGCGCTGAAAATCACAAAGTAAGTTCTTGCGCCTATTACGCCGAAAAGAACCCCCCAAAACGCCGCATCGAACACACTGTCTGAGAGCAAACCCACGCGCTTAGCCGACTTGATTGCATACGAAATCCCTAAAACAATAGCAGCGCAGATGATTATTCCGTAAAAGTAGATTGGAAGCCCAAAGAACGAGAACGCAACGCGTTCAAGGGGAATCAAAAGCCCGATATTCGGGAACTCGATAAAATTAGGTTGTGCGGGCATAAGTTCTATTCCTCCGTGTTAGTAATAAAAGAAAGGCAGGCGTTTTCCTCGTCAAAGCTTTGCAAAATCGCGAGAATTTCGTCAAAAGCAGCACTCGCAGTGATTGTAATGGGTTCATAACAGTCGTCTAAATCTTCGAACTCTGCGTTCAGCATCGCACTCGCCACTGATTCCGCACTTGTCAAATCGCTAATCAGCTCACCATAAGTCTGCTTCTTGATTCGCGCAAAATCACCCTCACTCAACCCTTGAGACTTACATCTGCGAAACTCTGCTTTCATTGCCGCGAAAACCTTTTCAGGTTCACGCGCCTCGCCGGCGGCGATTGGCATGAAAAACCCTCGCCCCGTGAACACACTGACCGAGAAAGTGTCATTCAACAAGCCCGACTCATATGCGTCTTTATAAAAAGCAGAACTGTCGCCGAAAAGCATTTCGAGCAAAATGTTATACAGAACATAATTGCGCTTATTGTCCGCAAAGTCATTCGGGCACTTAAACCCGATTTGAAACAGCGGAATCCCCACAGGCAACCTCTCACGGACGAGTGTTTGCTTAACCCCGGGCGGCTCATCGGGGATTACAGCCTGCAAAGCAATATCAACATTCGGTTTGAGCAACCTGTCGCAAATCGCAAGAGCCGCGTCCGCGTCGAAGTTCCCCGCAATTGAAATCACCATGTTATTAAGA
>WQXP01000175.1 GCA_009784765.1 Oscillospiraceae bacterium
AATCCCGCAAGCAGCGATTGACGCTGAGCGTGAAACGCAAGAAGCTATTCTTGCGAAAGAAAGCGAAGGCAAACCCGCGAAACCGCAGAACGTCGTTGACAAAATCCTTGAGGGCAGAATGAAGAAGTTCTTTGAAGAATCATGCTTGCTTACTCAAGCGTTTATCAAAGACCAAGACTCGACAGTCGGTGCGTACCTCAACTCACTCGGCAAGAACCTCAAAGTTGAAGGCTTTGTTCGCTTCGAAAAAGGCGAGGGGATTGTGAAAAAAGAGGAAGACTTCGCGGCAGAAGTCGCGGCTATGGGCGGTTAAGCTAAACAAGAGCGGTGTCCCGCAGGGCGGGCTTTGCCCGACCGCAGGGACGAGCTTGACGGGTGAATAAATGGAGACTCACAACTCAATTGCACTTGCGTTCTTGGGCGACTGCGTGTACGGGCTTTTGGTACGCAAGAGATTGCTTACTGAAGGACACCGCTACAGCAAACTCCACGAGCTTTCGGTCAAGAAAGTCCGCGCTTCATATCAGGCGGCAGCCGTCAAGCGAATTGAGCCGCTGTTGACGGAAGATGAACTCGCTGTCCTAAAGCGAGGGCGTAATGCGAAAGCTTCCGTGCCAAAGTCTGCCACTGTCGGTGAGTATCGCTTGGCGACAGGGCTTGAAGCACTCTTCGGCTGGCTTGAACTGCGCGGCGAAAGTACGCGAATTGAAGAACTTTTTGAAATCATTTACAATCCCCCCGAGCCTTGAAAGGCGGGGGGATTAGTAAAATCACAGGAGGAACGTAAATGAAAGTAGGCACAGTAAAAGAAATCAAACAATACGAGTATCGGGTAGGGCTTACTCCCGATAACGTCCGCGAGTACACGGCACACGGGCATGAGCTTTTCGTCCAGACAACCGCAGGAGAGGGCGTAGGCTTCACCGATGATGATTATATCGCTGCCGGTGCGAAAATCGTAGCCAAAGCAGAGGAAATCTGGGCAGCTTGCGACATGGTAGTCAAAGTAAAAGAGCCACTCGAGCCTGAGTACGAGTTAATGAGAGAGGGGCAAATCCTCTACACTTTCCTGCACTTAGCCGCAGACAGAACCCTCACCGAAAAGCTCCTTGAGCGTGGCGTGAATGCAGTCGCTTATGAAACAATCACCGACAAGCAAGGTACGCTGCCTCTTCTTCGCCCTATGAGCGAGATTGCGGGGAAACTCAGCGTTCAGGCGGGGGCGCGTTCACTCGAAAAGCCTAACGGCGGCCGCGGTGTGTTGCTTGGCGGAGCAGTCGGCGTTGAGCGGGCGAAAGTCGTCGTTCTCGGTGCAGGAGTCGTGGGAACTGCCGCCATGAAAGTTGCACTCGGGCTTGGGGCAGATGTCATGATTTTCGACAAAAACATGGAGCGGCTCATGTACCTTGACGACATTTTCGGGCAGCGCATTCAGACGAAATACTCCACACAAGCGGATATAGAAAAAGCTCTCATCAACGCAGATTTAGTCGTCGGAGCAGTGCTGATTCCGGGAGGGGCTGCCCCTAAGCTCATCAAGCGCGAACATCTCGCTAAGATGAAAGACGGCGCGGTAATCGTAGACGTGGCTGTAGACCAAGGCGGCTGCTGCGAGACTTCTAAGATGACTTATCATGACAACCCCACATTCGTAGTAGACGGCGTAGTGCATTACTGTGTCGCGAATATGCCCGGCGCAGTTAGCCGCACGTCCACGTTAGCACTCACAAATGCGACTCTCGGACACGGGCTGAAAATCGCCGACCTCGGGCTTGAGGCGGCTGTCATAGCAGACGAATACTTGCTCCCCGGTGTGAACTGCTACCGTGGCAAACTCACCTGCAAAGAAGTCGCACTTCCTTTCGGGTTACAGTACAGCGATTTGCGGAGTATGTTGTAGGAAAAGATTTTTTTCAAAAGGCGAAAATGTTGCAACATTTTCGCCTTTTCAATCGTTATATGAGTAAGAGGACTCTTACTTACTCCACCGGCATGAGGGAGATTAACGCCTATGAACTTAACGGAAAGCATCGCAAAATATCGCTCGATGGTATTCTCAATAGCAATCGGCTATGTGAAGAACAGCCACGACGCAGACGATATTGCCCAGAACGTGTTTTTGAAGTTGTACCAACACTTCCAAAAACACGGCGGCTTTCCTACGGAAGGGGACGAGAAAGCGTGGTTAGTTCGCGTTACGGTGAACGAAGCGAAAGACTTGCTTAAATCCGCGTGGCGAACCAAAACCTGCGAGCTTGACACGGCTCTAATCGACGAGAGTATGCACGCACGCGACGAGTTCCGCGACTGCGAACTCGATTTGTACGACTATTTACAGCGGCTTAACCCGAAGTATCGCACAGTGCTGTATCTGTACTATTATGAGGGGTATTCCACTAAAGAAATCGCCGCGTTTCTCAAAATCACACAAGGAACTGTCACGAGCCAGCTCAAGCGCGCCCGCGAACAGCTTAAAGAAATCATTGTACAGGAGGATATGTTACCATGTCAGACTTAAAACGCTATTTCAACACCACGCCCCCGGGAACGCCCGAGGAATTTGAGGACAAAATTCGCATTCGTGCTTGCGAACTCGCGCAGGCGAAGTCGCGCCGCGTTCCTTCCCTTTGGACGCGATTGTGTGAGGGCTTCAAGCAACGCCCCATGTACGCCGTTACTGCGGGAATGACCGCACTCGCTCTTGTAATCGGAATAGGCGCAGTCGGGCTGCACCTTGACTGGTACGGGCTGCAAGCTGCTCCCGCTGAGCAGGGGGCAGAGTCTTATGTACCCGCCACGAGCACAAGCACAAGAGCGGACGACGGGACTTCTGCTGAACCCGTCAATAGTTCGCTCGACAATCAGTTTGTGCCGCCGCAGGTAACGCCGCATAACGCCGATTTTTTCGCGGCTAATCTTGCTTTTGAAATATACGTCGCGCAGTTCGAGGATTGGAACATCGTCTATGATGACTTTCAGAAGGCGTTCAAGTTTTACACCCGCGGCCACGCTACCGGCGCGATTGCTCTTCATGTGCAAATTACAGGGGTAAACTTCCCGACCAATATGGCCGCTCCGCTTCTCAATCCCTCCCTTGCACGGTGGGGAGGGCGACA
>WQXP01000176.1 GCA_009784765.1 Oscillospiraceae bacterium
AGGCGATTACAGCGCGAACAAAAGCGGTGATTCTATCATACCCGAACAATCCTACAGGGGCGGTTATGCGAAAAGACGAGCTTGAGCAAATCGCACAGATTTTGCGCGGCACGAATATAATAGTCATATCCGATGAAATTTACTCAGAGTTGACATACGGTAAACCCCACACTTCAATCGTGCAGTGTTCGGGAATGAGCGAGAGAACAATCGTAGTCAACGGCTTCAGCAAAGCATTCGCCATGACAGGCTGGAGATTAGGCTTTGTTGCCGCACCACGGGAAATCACAGAGCAGCTTCTGAAAATCCATCAATATGCGATTATGTGCAGCCCGACAATCAGCCAACACGCGGCGATTGCCGCTTTAAGCGAAGAAGTGATGACAGAAGTCCGCGAAATGGTTGCGGAGTATGACAAGCGGCGGTTGTTTGTCCTTGAGAACATGGCGCGGCTCGGGCTTGATTGCTTCACCCCTGAAGGCGCGTTCTATGTATTCCCGAGCATTGCCAAAACAGGAATGTCCTCACAGGAGTTCTGTACGCGGCTAATTCAAGAGAAGTCGGTGGCGATTGTCCCCGGGGACGCATTCGGAAGCTGTGGCGAGGGTTATGTACGAATTTCCTACGCATACTCCATGAAGCATTTGACAACAGCGTTCGCGAGGCTTGAAGCTTTTCTAAATCAGTAATAAAAAGCAAAAGAAGAGATAAGCCCAAAGGGCGGGCTTTGCCCGTCCGTAGGGCGAATCTTGACAGCAATTAACAATTCTATACAGCAAAGGAGTGAATCAAAATGAAAATTTTCATCACAGGGGGTACAGGCAACATAGGGCAGTATGTTGCACTCGCGGCGGCTAAGCGCGGGCATGAAGTCTGCGTATTGTCGCGAAACCCCGAAAAGTACACAGGGCTGACCCAAGTCAAGGAATCTAAAGGCAATATTACTCTGTGTCAAGGATTCATCAGCGAGTATGACAAAATCACGGAGTATGTTCGCGGCTGTGATGCGGTAATCCACGTTGCCCTCGGATGGGGGAACGAGCCGATTACCATGTGCAGTGAGGACACTCTGCCTACCGTGCATCTTCTCGAAATAGCAGAGCGTGAGGGCGTGGAGAAGTTCATCTACACAAGCTCCACAGCGGCGATGGGTCATAATCGCCATAACATGGACGAAACTGCGCTGCTCATGCCCCTGAACCTCTACGGCAGTACGAAAGCCGCGAATGAGGCGTATGTTCTCGGCTTCACGGAATACTGCGCGGAATCGGGAACAATCGGCGAATCGGTGTCGATGAAGCGTAACGTGATTCGCCCCGGGTACACCTTTTCAAACCCTGCCTATGCAGGAGGAACATCTCAGTTAGACCGCCGCTTCCGTGATATTACCGACGCGGTGGTAAAAAATCACCCCATTCAGCTAATCAAGCACGACGGAACACAGTTTCTGTCGTCGGAGCAAATCGCAGAGGTTTACATGGCAGTATTAGACGGAGACTTCAATGAAGAAGTTTTCTTGGCACTGAGTAAAGACTTCACTTCATGGGAGAGAATTGCACGAATCGCCCTTGAAGAATGCCCTGAATCAACATCTACCATTGAGCTTTACGACAAAGGTTGGGGGGCAGACCCGATGCTCTACAGTGTGGCGAAAATCAAAGACAAATTCGGGCTTGAGTTCACAGGGGAAGAGGAAATACGCAAACACGTCCGCTGGAATCTTGAGGTTTCTAAAGGTGATTGATTTATGCCGAAATTAAAAAAAGGCGACCGTTCGCGGTCGCCCCGAATCATTGCGATTCAATCGAGTTGAACCCTTCGCCAAAAACTTCACGAGCATTGGTGATGATGATGAAGCACCGCGGGTCGATTTCTCTTGCTCTGCGCTTGACACGTGCATATTGGTTGTTATGAACCGCGCAGCAAATCACGTTCTTGTCGTCCCCTGTGAAGGCACCGGTGCCTTTGAGGAAAGTAACCCCTCTGCCTTCCTCGACGATAATGCGCCGCGCAATTTCGTCGAACTTCTCAGAGAAAATCAGAAGCATTTTGCCCTCAAGGCCGCCATAGAGGATAAGGTCGGTAACTCTGCCGCTCACGAAAATCGCGATTATGGCGTACAAGCCTGATTCCAAGCTCCCGAAAGCTAACATAGCAGCAGTAATAACGACGGCATTGCTTGCAAGAATAATTCCCCCCATTCTCAAATGGGGGTTGAATTTGTTTATTATGCGGTTGACAATATCAATTCCGCCTGTCGTTCCCTCCCGCAGGAATACCATGCCTGAACCCGCCCCGAATAACACGCCGCTGAATATACTCGCGAGGAGTTTGTCCCCCGTGTAAGTGGGTACAGCAGGAATGCCCGCAATCAGCCCGACGAAGAGCCAGTCAGTCGCGACGGTAATCACCGCGACTGATATGAGAGTCTTAAACATTCGCCGCTTACCGAGAAGTTTGAAACCCACAGCAATCAGCGGCACGTTGATGAGCAAGAACAGCGTACCAATCGGGATTGGCGCGAAGTTGTTGATTACCGTCGCGAGGCCGATAATCCCGCCGGGGACAATTCCGTTAGGCGCAGAGAAAGAATGAACCCCGAGAGAATAAACCAAACTCGCAATAATGATGATTGCAATGTCTAATATCCATTTACGAAGGCGGACGCGCTTTGAAGGCGCGTCGCTCCCCGATTTAGTTTTGTTTTGCTTTACCAAGTTTTTACCTCTTTAATAACGTCGAGTAATCTGCGCATATCATCGGGGTAAACCTCACCGATGTTGCCTACGCGGAAAGTATCGGCGTTAGAGATTTTCCCCGGGTACAGCACAAACCCGCGTGCTTTAACTTTTTCATAGAACTCCATGAAATCGAACTCGTCGTTCGGGTAAAGGAAGGAAGTGATAATCGGTGACTGCATTTCTTTCGGGAGCAAAGCATTCAGCCCGAGCTTTTCCATACCCTCGACTAAAATCCGCTGATTCTCGCAGTAACGCTTGTAACGCGCCTCAACGCCGCCCTCTTCTTCGAGTTCGTCTAAGGCCTGATAAAAAGCACGTACTACATGAGTAGCCGAAGTGTACCTCCACTTGCCGGATTGGCTCATAGGAC
>WQXP01000177.1 GCA_009784765.1 Oscillospiraceae bacterium
GTCAAGGGAGTGCAGATGATGATTTGTTCGCGGTAATCAGCGTAGGTTCGCCTAATCGCTATAATCACCCGAATGATGAGGTTCTGCAGAGATTAGACGCGATGGGATTCGAAATTCTGCGGACTGACACACACGGGCATATCGTTTTCGAGAGTTCGCCTCAGGGGTTGAATGTTTTTTATGATACTATTGATAATTAAGAGTTGACAAGCGTGCAAAAATAGTGTATAATAGTATGTTGAAGTATGTGCTTTCCCGAAACGCGGGGAGAATACAGGGAGAAAATTATATGAACAATGCTGTAACTGATACTGCCGAACTTGAATTCGGCTTGGAAAATAAGGAAGAGCTGCGGGGAAATGCGGCAAAAAAGGGAGAGGGCGGTTTTTTTGACAAACTGCTCCGCTTTTTCAGCAATAAATGGACGCGGCGCGGCTTCGCGCTGATTTCAGTGGGATACTTGGCATTTTTGGCGTGGGTATCATGGCTGACTTTCGCGTACTATTTAGTGTACGACAACGCCGTTTCGCTTTTTATTCTGTACTGCTTTGTGAATGTGTTGTTTGCGGCAGTCATGATTTATACCCGCAAGAATGCGGTCACGAAACTTTGTGTGCTGCTCATGCACCCGCTGATTATTGTCATGCTTGTCTACGGCTTCGGGGATTTGTACCTGCTTTTGCCCCCCTTCATCGCCGCGACTGTGATTTTCTTTGCGTCGGGTATGAACGAGTCTCTCAAAGTAATCCTCGGAACAACTTATATGATACTGATTGTTCTCGCGATTTTGACGTATATTACGCTTTCGCGGCTGACTATTCCCATTCCTGCCAAGATGGACAATGCCCTGCGTCAAGAGCCGAACGTCGGGATTGCTTATAATGCCGCCGCCCATGATTTCAGTGATAATAACGGGCAGCCGCCTTTTAGGCTCGTCGCTTATGTTAATACACAGCGGCAAAACCCGACTGTTACTTTCTATGTAGAACGCACGGACTTAGACCGCGATTACGGCAACTTCACAGCGCAACGCACTTTCGGGAGTGTTCGTGCCGGCGCGATTGGCTACACCCGCGACTATGACGGGCAGCAGACAGTCATTTGGGAAATTCCCCATGTAATTGAGTGGACTGCACCGAACAAACTCATGCTCGACCGCCGCTTGCTTGAAATCGACGAGAATGGCGAGTTCATCGCAGGGGATATTATCGAAGAGCAGGACAACACCCCTGCACTGCGTCCGCCGCCGTCGATTGATGAAATTACTGCGACTGCTTAAACAAGGAGAAAAGCTTGAAAAAGTCTTACAAATTCAATGTTACGGGGAAGAATAGTAACGAGGTTTACACGATTACTTTCCCAGACAACCTGATTAAGTTTATAAAGTATGACTTTTCTGCTTTCGCCGAAAGGAGTGCGGAGCTGTGCAAAATCGCCCTTAAAAGCGGGCGGATTAACCGTGAGGAAAATCTGCATTTGCGTAACTCAATTTTGCCTTGCCATCGTTATCTTGAGAAGAATCTGCCTACCGTGTTTGAGAAAATCGTGCTTGATTGCTGGGTGGAATACATCTGTAAACAGAATGAGGTGAACATCGCTACTCTGTGGAACAGTTTCGCCGCTTGCCGTAATGAGTTCGAAGAGACACTGTTTGCGCGGCTGTGTGAGTTTCGGTACAATCACGCGGCGAATCAGTGGGTGACGCTTCTGCGGATTCACGAGTATGCGACAAGAAAAGCAGAGTTCATTTTCGGTAAAAAGCTCGAGAACCCTGCTGCCGCAATCGCAAAAGCGGGATTGTTTGATTTGACATTCAACATCGCCGCTACTGAGCTTGGTTGCGGAGAGCTGTCAACCGTTAAGGTTTACGCGCCTTTACGAACGCCGAATTCGCCCTTCGTCATGAGCGGGCTGAGCCGCGAAATCATGAGGGGGAGCCTTAAAGGCATTAACTATGAAACTTTCGATGACACCCATCTCAAGAACGGCGCGGCTTATTCTAATTCACCGAATATGGCGGACAAGCTTGCTATGGACGCTTTTGCGGCAATCAAGCACGCGCTTCCCGAAGAGGCTGACCACCTGCTCATGAAGTCTATTCCGCGTGATTACGAGCGGGTTTACGTCCCCGAAGGCTTCAAGGCGGTGATTGACCTCGAGATTGATTTGCTTCTTGAGAACGGCGCAGTCATGCAGAAATGCGGGCGTTGTCTCGAGTTTTTCCTCCGCGATGAGGACTACGACCACGATTATTGCTCTCGTTCGAGCTTTAAGAGCGGGGTTGCTTCGGCGAAAACCTGCCTCGAAATTATGAGCGAGAAAATGGACGCGAATAAAAATGCGCCGCAACCCGTCGATGTCGGGTTGCTTCATGCGCGGTGCGATTCTCTTTATAAGGAAATGGCTCAGCGCGTCAATGTTGACATGAATCAGCGCGATTTTTCCGAGTGGTACAAGGGGCTGACGCTCATTCGCGAGAAGATTGCAAGCGAAAGCGCGACCATGGACGACTTTGAAAACTTCGCGGAATATTCACGCACGATTAACTTTATTCCTCCGAAGAGGCGTCTCACCAAGCCTGTCGAAGCTGAGCCAACCGAATCAGTTGACGGAGCAAAAGAGTATAGATTCGAACGCGTTGACAGCACCACGACGACTAAACCCCAAGTGTTTGACAGCGGAGAAGTCAAAACTTTGGCGGAACTTTATGGAATTGATTTGGCAGAGGTTGAATTAGAACTTGACCCCGCCCCTCTTTATCCGACGACTATGTTTCCGCCCTCTCAGCCGCAATATACGCCGCCGCGGTATGCGCCTACCTCCATGGAGCAACCATTTCTGTTGCCACCGCCGCCGTCGCGCATTATTCGCGGAGTTGTGCCTGTCGGTGTCAAGGATTTGCCGCAGCCGGTCTATGAGCCGCCGCCTTTGGAGCGGCTTGACATCGTGCAAAATCACGTTTCTGCGACTGTCGAGCCGATTGCTGCAACACCGATTGCAGAAGTGAGTTTCGATGAGGCGAAGGGCGATTTCATGCTTCCGGACCAGTCTGCGTTTGAGCCGCGAACTGCGGCAAATGTCGCGCAGGAGCTTCTCA
>WQXP01000178.1 GCA_009784765.1 Oscillospiraceae bacterium
CACGGGCTGGTTCGCGGACGCAGACGCAAACGAGGCGATTGGGATTACTCAAGTTTATACAAGCGATACGACTATATTCGCGGGGTGGAGCGAAGTTCCTGTTGTGGTTGCTTTTAACGCGAACGGCGGTTCTGTCAACCCGAGTTCTGCGGTTGTCGGTGCGAACGGGCGGCTCGCTTCTCTTCCTACACCCACACGCTCAGGATTTTTGTTCGCGGGGTGGTTTACACTCGCGACAGAAGGCGACGGGATTACGACAGACACTGTCTTCGCGGCAGACAGCGAAATCTTTGCACACTGGACACAGGTGTTCAGCGTTACTTTTGCCCCTAACGGAGGCGTTCTTCCGACGGGAACTTCGCCTACAGCGGCTACAGGCGAAACTGTACGGCTTCGCGGCGGCGGAACTCACGACGATGTTCTCAAGCGAATGGTTGTATCCCTGAGTTTCGCAGGGGTCAGTGAAGGCGATATTCAGATTTGATAATGATATAAGAACTCCGCAGAACCCACTCAATCGTGGTTCTGCGGAGTTTTTTTAGCGGCGGTCTGATTTAATCAATCAGGTTTTGCACCGCCCATCATCTTGTTGAGCAAAGCCCACATTTCCGCCTGATGTTGCTGAGCTTTCGCTTCGGCGGCAAAGGTAACAATTCCGCCGAATTTGTCTTCAATCACCAGCCCAAGCCCTCCGGCATTTTCTTTGTTATACACCCACTTACCGACTAAGTTAGTGATTTTCCTGATTGAATCAAGGGCGTCAAGAGCCACGTTATTTTCCGCTTCAATCTCGGCTTCAATCACGATTGTTCCGTCGTCCTTTTGGCTCTCAAGAATATGCTCGGTACAGTTTACACTGTATTTCTCCAAGATTTCCTCAAAGGGCTGTTGCGAATCTTCCGCGTTTGCGAGTTCAAAGCGTATTGTTGTCACATATCTGAACTTCTTCGCCCCTGTATCCCTGAAAACACCGTTGCCTATGTTGATGTACTCCGCCCCTTTATACTGCGGGAGTTCTGTGGTGGTGATGTTTCGCATTTCCGGCTGACCGCTGTTAGAACTGCTCTTCAGTTCTGCAGCACCCGGCGTTTCGTCGGATTTGAACGCACATTCTCTGTAAGGGCTTAACTCGTCGTTCAAAAGATACTCGACGACATTGTTGTAATCGCCCGATGACTGCTCGAAAGCAATCGCGCGCCCGAAAATGTACGCCGCTAAATACTCGCGCCAGTTGCTGTAAAGCCCCTGAGCGTTATCCGCCGCAGTTTGCAATAACTGCCACGCCTGAGCTTCCTCGAAAAAGCCCATTTTGACACCGTAACGAACGACTATGGCTGTACGCCCGTAATCCCAAGCCGCGATTGTGTCAATCTTTGCAAGCTCTTCTTCTGTATAGCCCTGTTCCAGAAGGAAGCTGTATGCCTTTTGGTAAACGCCGAGTGTTTCGTTGATTTTCTCTGCTAACTTTTCAAGAATCAACCCTACAAACTGCGGCCTGTATTTGTCTGAAAGCTCTTTGATTTTTTCCTTGTCTTCCTCACCGAAAACTTCCGGAAATTCACATTTTCCGAAAACATGGCCGTTCATTATGACATCTGCTAAGCTGTTGAAAAAGCTTCCTGACGGGACAAAGCCCGTATGATAGATGCCTATTCCCAATTGCTCTGAAACACTGCGCAATCCTTTTGCGATTGTTCTGCGCAAGGAGTAGTCATTAACATAACCGTAAAGGTCTTCCACGGTGATTTCCGTCTTGCCGCTTTTCACGAGTGTTCTGTAAAACTCATTGGTGTAATCGGTGTGAATTTCCCCCTGCGCTAACTTTGTTGCCGTTTCTAACGCCTCCTCGGCATCTTCTATGCCCCAATAGTTTCTTAACATTTCATCTACTCTGTCTTCGTCATCGGTAATGTGCAATGTTCTGCAGGGTGCTAAGTTTTTCGCCAACTGTACACAACCGAAAGCAAGCAACCTTCTTTGCTCGGGAGTTGCAGGAAAGTCTTTCTCTGCTTTTCGCGCTAAGCCGCTGTTGACCCAAAGCCCGAGGTCTTCGCCCGGTTTCTGCGCCCTTTTGAGCCCGTATGCCGCGATAAACGGTGGATAGTCCATCAGATTCGGGTCGTTTTCGTCTAACTCCAAGCCTGCCATTACCATGATACCGTCTTCTTCGCCGCGCTGCGCACTCGCTTCCCACATTTGTAAATCGGAGGGGTTGATTAAGTCTTTAATTTTTGCCATTTTCGTTGCCTCATTCTTTCTGTTATTTTGTTCTTTAAGCTGACTGATTATAATTCGTAGGCTTAACCATGAAATACGCTTGCGGGTGAACGCATACCGGGCACCCGGGAGGTGCAGCCGCACCTGCGTGTTCATGACCGCAGTTCATGCACTCCCACGTGGTATTGTTCTCTCCGCTGAACACAGCCCCGCCGTCATACGCCGCGAGCAATTTGCGATACCGCTCTTCGTGGTGTTTCTCGATTTCGCCGACTGCGCGGAACAGCCGCGCAATGTCCGTGTGTCCCTCCTCATCAGCGACTTTCGCGAACTCAGCGTACATAGAAGTCCACTCCTCGTGTTCGCCGTTAGCTGCGTCAAGCAAGTTCGCGCCTGTGTCGGGAATATCGCCTTCATGCAGTTTCTTGAACCAGATTTTCGCGTGTTCCATCTCGTTATGCGCTGTCTCAAGAAAGAACTTCGCGATTTGCTCATACCCTTGCTTTTTCGCTTTCCCCGCATAGTAGGTGTACTTGTTGCGCGCCATTGATTCCCCCGCGAACGCCGCTTGCAGGTTCGCTTCTGTTCTGCTGCCTTTTAATTCTGCCATTGTGATAGTCCTCCTTTTGTATTTGTCAAGATTCGCCCTGCGGACGGGCAAGGCCCGCCCTTTGGGCTTATCTCTTCTTTTGCTTAACGGCGGATTGCCGTTTATTTTACACGCCTCGTATAATTTGCGGCGACTTCCGGCAGAATACCGTACATTTTCAGCGTGTCGTAAAGAAACTTACGCCCGTTCTGTGTCCAGTAGGTGTGGTCTACCGACTCTTTAGCGTTAATCGGGTACGAGCATAAAAC
>WQXP01000179.1 GCA_009784765.1 Oscillospiraceae bacterium
GAGCGAACAGCCCGCCGACGGGAGAGGCGGCGCAAGGGCTGCATGGTGTCCTCCTTGATGATTTCGAAGAGGGGTTCGGGAAAGCCATGCTTATGTATAAAGGAAGAGAGTATGAAGTTCGGGCGGGGGATATGTTTTGGGAGGCAGATGGCGAAAACACAGAGCCAATGCGCGAAGCCGACGCTGTGATTTGCGTCGTCGAAAATGACGGCTTTTATTTTGTAGCTAAGCCGGAACAAATTTACAAAGGAATTGACACTAAATTTTAATCTTTGCCTTGACAAGTTAAGAATTATATGATATAATGTACAAGAATGTAATTTAACGGAGGATAACTCAAATGAAAAAATTAACCGCGCTTTTGCTCGCATTACTGCTTACGCTTGTTTTACCCGTTGCTTTTGTCGGATGCGATGATACAAACGGTGAAGACGGCGAAACTACTCCTGCTACTACCACGCCGACTGAACCTACGGAGGAACCGCATATTCCCCGTGTCGGCTTCATCTTTTCGGGAACGATTGCAGGCTCTTCACACAACCGTATGTGGGACGATGCCCGCACAACGGTCGAAAGACAGCTCGGCGTTGAGACTTTTTATGTAGAAAACGTATTTGTATCGAACTTCGATGAGGCAGTTGCGATGCTCGCCGACAGCATGGAAGTCGATGTAATCGTGTCTACAAGCCACTTTTTCGCGACACCTGCGGAAGCGGCGGCTACTGAACGCCGCAACATAGTATTCATCAGCCACGGCGGAACGACATCTTCTACCAATTTAGCGACGTTTCAGCCGCTGTTGTTCGAACCTGCACATATGGCAGGGTTCGCGGCGGCGCATAACATAGCCGGCGGAGTTACTTCTCTCGGCGTAGTTACGGATATGCGTATGTATAACGTCTACGGTGTGATTAACGCTTTCATTTCGGGGGCGAACAGCAGCTTCGTTCGCGGGATTCCCGCTGTACACGTTCGATATGTCAACTCTCGCAGTGAGGCGGAGGTTCGTGAGGCGGTCAATCAACTTCGCAGCCAAGGCGTTGATACTGTGATGACGTATCTCGATACAGAATACGGCGCAACTTATGCGAACAGTGTCGGGCTGAAAGTCGTCGCTTATGCGAACAACCCTGAAAGGCTCGCTGCGAATAATTACATTGCAGGGTTTTACTTTGATGTGAACCTCTACCTCACGGAGCAGCTCAGCTTTGTGCAGACCAACAGCATTCAGCCGCGTAATCTTTACGGTGCAATGGCGTCGGGGCATATTAAACTGACGTCGTTTAATACTGACACGGACATTGTAGCCGCCGAAACGCTTCCTCTTGTTTCTGAAATCCAAAAGCGTGTGGTTGACAGGCGTTCTCCGATTTTTGCGGATGAGCATAAGGATAATTTCGGCACAATTCAAGTTCAGAACGGTGTTTCTCTCACCCATCAAGATGTGCTGAAAATGAATTGGCTTATGTACAACGTCGGCAGCAACATTGAAAACTTAGCTGTTCCGGGAAATCCCGCGATTGTTCCGCTGCGCGTTGTTGCGTCGCCGAATAACAACAGCGGAGGCGAGAACGCGGCATGACATTTGACATTCGCGCCGGTGCAAAACTTAACTTGACACTCGACATTGTCAGCAAACGCGAGGACGGTTATCACAACATAGCCAGCGAAATGCAAGAAATAGATTTAGCAGACGATGTAAGTGTTACTCTCACTCCGCGAGCGGGCATTCGCATAGAGTGCGATAATCCGAAAATTCCGACGGGAATTAAAAACGTGGCGTTTCGTGCAGCGAAGCTGTTCTTGGAAGAAACGGGTTTGTATGTGGGCGTCAAGATTGTGATTCGCAAGCGCATTCCCCTTATGGGGGGGCTTGGCGGTTCAAGCACGAACGGAGCGGCGGTACTCAAGGCACTCAACCATATGCAAGAGGAGTTTCAGGGCAAGTGCTATGATGACGATACTCTGCGCGGTTTTGCCGCACGGCTCGGTGCTGATGCGGCGTTTTCCTTAGTCGGCGGACGCGCAAAATGTGAGGGCATCGGCGACATTATCACTCCCCTGCCCGACTTGCCGCCGCAGTTTTACACAATCATTCAGCCAAATTTCTGCTTGGATACGCGGGAGGGCTACGCTCTCTACGACCGCAACCCGAATATCGAACGCAAATCCGCGAATGTATTTCAAGACGTGTATAACGACCCGCGAATTAACGCAATCTGTGACCGACTTACTGCTCATGGCGCGAAATCTGCTGTTATGACCGGAAGCGGAAGTGCAGTATTCGGCGTGTTCGAGAGTGCCGATGCGGCGCAGTCGGCGACGGAACTTTTCCCGAAGGACGACTTTCCCTTCCGTTGTGTTGCACAGTCTGTACCGGCTGTGCCGGCTGTGAAAGTATGAAATAAAAAGCACCTTGAACCCATGTTCAAGGTGCTGCTTTTTGCTTAGTGTCAAGCAACCTTCGGACGGGCAAAGCCCGCCCTGCAAGGTTGCTCTTCTTTTGCTTCTTTTGCTTACTCCTTAACACCGCCGAGGGTAACCCCTGCGATAATCTTCTTGGAAAGAATGAAATAGAACGACATCAGCGGGATTGTTGTCGTGTCGAGACCGAGGAAAATCGCACCTAACTCAATATGGTGGCGGCTTCCAGAAAGCAAACTTACATAAACAGGAATAGTCCTCCATTCGCCGCTCAGAAGCACCATTGGCAAAAAGAGGTTGTTCCAAGACGCAACCATTGCGAAAATCGCCATAGTTGCCATACCGGGTACGAGAATCGGTAATGCCAAGCGATTGAAAATCCCGAACTCGCTGCAGCCGTCGATTCTCCCTGCTTCGACCATTTCGACAGACAATGCACCTTTCATGTATTGCCGCATGAAAAAGACTGTTGAGGGGGCAGCCATCGCAGGAATTATAAGAGGGAGCAGAGAACGCCAGCCGTCTGTCCAACTGAAAGAGAGCATGAGATTATAAAAGGCAACGATTGACACCTGCGTCGGTACCATGAGGACGACGAGTATAAATGTATAGAGGGCCTTGTTTCCTCTGAAGCGGTAAA
>WQXP01000180.1 GCA_009784765.1 Oscillospiraceae bacterium
AACTATTCTTAGAAGAAGAGGAGGAAAGCAGTTATGAAAAGCATGAAAAGACTTCACAACGTATTCCCGGAACCGCCTGAGGCGTTCAGCCAAAGAGTGGCAAGCACACTTGAAGTATTAGAACAAACAAACATTAAGGAGGTAACTGTTATGATGAACCAAAAAGCTTTCAAAAAGCCGAGGGCTTTTCGCCCGTTAAAAGTACTTGCAGTCGCGGCGGCGGCGGTAATCGCACTCACAGTCGCTGTAGGGGCGGCGACAGACTGGAAATACGGCAACGTCTTCAGCGGGCTTTTCGGGGGAGGCGACATAGGCAACCTCGGCATTTCCGAAAACCCTGCTGTTTCGAAAATGAGAAGCACTACAGATAACATCGACCTTGAAGTCCTCGGCATTGCAGGCGACGACCAACTGATTCACATGGTTGTGAAACTCACCCCCAAGAACGGTTATGTCATTGACGTGTTCAATTACTCCCTGCACATGGAGAACTTCAATCCTGCAAGAGGCAGGCACGGCGTAGCAGGTTGGGGAAGCGGCGGGCTTGACTTTATCGAGCAACTTGAAGACGGCTCTGTAATCGCCTCGTCCGCGATTAGCTTTAATCGCATAGTCGCAGACGGCTCTACAGGCGGCTGGTCTAAAGGAACAGCGAGCATGGTGCTTATAAAGTTAGACTTCAGTGAGAAAGCAACTTCCGACACAGTCATGACTTTCGATGTGCTTGTTGATTACAACTTCTCGGCAATCAGAAGCCTTGATGTCGGCGAAGTTTTAGACCTCGGAACGACATACGGCAGCGAAGCCGAAGTCTTCCTCCGCAAAATCGACATTACGCCCATTAGTGTGAGATACACAATTGAAGTCAACGAAAACAATCACGACCCACACAAATCACGGGACGATGACGGGCTTCCTGTTGTAAGCGTTACTCTCGCAAGCGGCGAAGTTATTGAAGCAGGCGATGAGTTAAGCGGCGGCGGCGGAATAATCGACGATGAAGGCAACGGGTTTATGGCTTACTCGCGGGGTTTCGCAGTGCCTTTCGATGTTGACGATGTTGTCGCAGTTACGATTAACGGACGCACTTTCGCCTTTGCGTAAAGCAGTGCAAACCGCCTGTTCATTGGAACAAGGCGGTTTGCAATCGTTATCGAACGTATGAAAACTCAAAGTCAAAGATTGACACGGTATCGTTTTCCTGTACCCCTGCCGCCTCGAGTGCGTCGATAATTCCCGATGAATGCAGGACTTTCTGGAAGTATTGCAGGCTTTCGTAGTCGTCCATGTTCGCACTGCGAATAATCGGCAACAAAAACGGCGCGTCTACTATGAACAAGTCGCTCTCAGCTTTTTCTACCTTGAATGCCCGCTTGTTCTCTTGAATTTCGCGGAGTTCGGCTAAGGATAGCGACTCTGCTTCATAGCGGGTAATCGGCGGCAAGTGCGGGAGCGTTTCTTCGATTTTATTCAGAAGTTCTTTCACTCCGCTCTGTGTCGCGACTGAAAGCACAAACACATCAGCTCTCACAGCTTTGCGAAACGCCTCGATTTGCTCAGGCGTCGCAATATCAGCTTTATTCGCGACGACAATCTGCGGACGCTGCGCAAGCTCCGGCGAAAACTTCGCAAGTTCGCTGTTAATCAGCGCGAAATCCTCAGCAGGGTCCCGCCCTTCGCAGCCGGAAACGTCTGCCATATGCACAATCAGGCGGCAGCGTTCAACGTGGCGCAGAAAAGCGTGCCCTAATCCTACACCGTCGCTGGCTCCTTCCACAAGCCCGGGAATGTCTGCCATCACATAAGAGCTGTCCGTGGTTTTGACTACTCCGAGAACAGGCGTAAGCGTCGTAAAGTGATAATTCGCGATTGTGGGTTTAGCTGCCGAAACAACGCTGATTAAGCTCGATTTGCCAACATTCGGGAAGCCGACCAACCCCACATCGGCAAGGAGTTTCAGCTCAAGGACGAGTTTGAACTCCTCCCCCGGGAAGCCCGGTTTGGCGAATCGCGGGGCTTGCCGTGTCGGGGTCGCGAAATGGGCGTTACCTTTTCCGCCGCGACCGCCCTTGCAGATTACAACCGGCTCGTCGCCTGAAATGTCTGCAAGCAATCGCCCTGTCTCAGCGTCACGAACAAGAGTCCCCTGCGGAACTTTGATGACAACGTCTTGTGCGGATTTACCGCTGCAGCGTTTCGCGCCGCCGTTTTGCCCTGCCTCAGCGGCGAACTTTTTCTTGAAGCGAAAGTCAACCAGAGTAGAAGCGTGAAAATCCGCTACAAAGACTATATCGCCGCCTTTTCCGCCGTCGCCGCCGTCCGGCCCACCAGCTTGAATATACTTCTCGCGGTGAAACGACACTGCTCCGTTGCCGCCGTCCCCCGACTTCACGCTAATCTTTACTATATCTACAAACATTTTTGCACAACCTTTCTGATAAAAAACAGGCGGCTTTCAGCCGCCCGTATACATACCAACCAAGACTAACTGTCAACTGTCAATTGTCAATTGTCAACTGACGCTAAACCGCCTCTTCCTCATAAATGCAGACTTTTTTACGGTCTTTATCCAATCTTTCGAAGCGAACACGCCCGGTTTTGAGTGCGAACAACGTATGGTCGCGACCCATTCCCACGTTCATGCCGGGGTGGATTTTTGTTCCGCGCTGGCGAACCAAGATGTTCCCCGCAAGGACTAATTGCCCGTCTGCTCTTTTCGCGCCGAGCCGTTTGGATTCACTGTCTCTTCCGTTCCGAGACGAGCCTACACCTTTCTTATGTGCCATAACAATGCTCCTTTCTCACTACATCGGCTATGCCGAAATTTTCTCAATTTTGATTTTGCTGTAGGGTTGGCGATGCCCCATTTTGCGTTTAACGCTTTTATGCGGCTTATAAGTGAACACCGTGAGTTTCTTCCCTTTGCCGTTCTTGACAAGAGTGGCGGTAACTTTCGCCCCCTTAACATATGGCAAGCCGTATTGAGTTTCGTCGTTTCCGCCAACCATGACAACTTTGTCAAAGACAACTTCCCCCGACTCAACCCCGAGTTTTTCG
>WQXP01000181.1 GCA_009784765.1 Oscillospiraceae bacterium
GCCTGAAAGCACTCTGCTGATGATGATTAGTGCGTTCATGGGACGAGAGCAAGCTTTAGCGGTTTACGCAGAAGCGATTCGGGAGCGGTATCGGTTCTTCAGTTTCGGCGATTCGATGTTGATTTTGTGAGTTTTAGCACTAAAATCGTTGACAAAACAGGTTAATTATGATATAATAAAAGTGTCGAATCAAACAGCACTAAAAGGAGGTTAAGTTATGAACATTCAAGTATCTGAATTAAAGGCTAATCCAGTGAAATATTTTGACATCGCTAAAACTGTTGATGTTATTGTAACACGTCATGGGCAACGACTTGGCAGAATCGTTTGTGAAGAAAGAGCAGCAAAATTAGAAAAACTTGGGGCTTTTGACGAGTTAATGCAATGTTTCAAGACAATGCCGTCTATGCCGGACAATACTGTTTATGATGAGCATAAAGAAACAAGTCTGCGTGAACGGGGGTTGTTGGAATGATTGTTGTTGTGGATAACAATGTCATTATTGATGCACTAAAACCCAATCACGAATTTGAAGTTAATGCACAGAAAATACTTCAACTCGCTTCTAACAAAACGATAAAGGGTTTTATTAGTGCGAATAGTATAACAGATGTGTTTTATGTTCTTCGTAAAGAGCATGGGGAACACAAAACAAAGATAATGCTTAAAAACTTGGTGCGTATTCTCAATATAATTGGAATTGAACCGGTTGACTGCATTACTGCTTTTGATAAGCCTATGAGCGATTTAGAAGATGCGCTTATTGATGAGTGTGCCCATAGAATAAATGCGGATTATATTGTTTCGCGTGATGAAAAATTCGTCAAGGCACAAACTGAGGTTGAGTTAAAGAAGAGATAAGCCCAAAGGGCGGGCTTTGCCCGTCCGCAGGGCGAATCTTGACAACAACATAAGAAAGTGTCATAAACCAATGAAAAAAAGACTGTTTTTATATATGCTGTTCATCGTATTCTCGGGGCTTGCCGTATTTTTCGGAACTTCGGTGTACATTACGCATACTAACAATATCAACATCGCGAAAACGGCGGTGATTGAAATTGCGCAAATCACGGCAGATTTGTACAAACTTCACGGCAATGAGTGCGACGACTTGGAGTTCGTTCGAACCGAAAGCGACGAGCGGGTAACGCGAATCACCATTGTGAACTCCACCGGTGAGGTAATTGCCGACAGCCTGCCCGGCTATCCCACGATTTCCACCCGCCCCGATTACTTAGAACGCCCGGAGATTATCGCGGCGATTGAAGGCAATCCTCAGGCTTACGTCCGCCGCTCCAACACCCTTGGGGTGGATTTGATTTACTACGCCCTCAAAGTTCCCATAGACGACGAGGCGGATTATGTGTTCGTGCGGGCGGCTATTCCCGCTGAGCAAATCAACGAGTATATGTACCAGTCGCTGCTGATTTTCATGGCGATTTTGCTGTGTGCGGCGTTTCTTTGCTTTGTGATTATCGGAAACATCGTCAAGCGGATTACCAAGCCTTTTGACTCGATTGAAAAGAAACTTCGGCGTATTTCTGACGGCGAATACTCGCTTATGCCGATTGCGGGCAGTTATGGAGAAATCGACAGAATCACCCGCAGGATTGACGATATTTCGCAAATCTTGCAAAACAGTTTTGATTCCTTGAGCTATGAAAAAAACAAGCTCGACTATATTCTCGAAAACATAGGCGACGGGATTTTCACAGTCGATAAAGACGCAACTGTTACGCTGATTAACAACTCGGCACTCGCGCTGTTTGAGGTTAATGCAGGGGTCGTGGGGCAAGATTTGTCTGAGTTGCTTGTAGACGAAGATGAGAACGACGAAGTTGAAGAACTCGGGTATGCAATCCGAAGCTGTATTGTCGGGCGGAAAAGCACAGTCGTGGATATTGCGCATAAAGGCAGAACTTTTTTGGTGAAAGTCAAGCGGCTTCCTGATACGGAGCTTACTATGGCGGTGCTGTCGGACGTTACCGAAAACCGTAAAAACGCAAAACAAAGGGAAGAGTTTTTCGCAAACGCATCTCATGAGCTGAAAACGCCGTTGACCGCCATTCGCGGTTTTAATGAGCTTACTGCGCTGAACAACAAAGACGAGAGGCTCGAAAAGTTCATCAACAGTATCACTCGGGAAACGGACAGAATGCTCACGCTCATCAGCGATATGCTCAAGATTTCCGCAATTGAGAGCCTGCAGAACATCGGCGGGATTACTGCTGTTCCCGTGCCGCTGTTGCCGGTAGTCAGTGATGTTAAAGACACGGTGTCAACAATCATTGCTGAAAAAGGCGTGTCGCTGATTATATCGGACACTCTCCGGGGGACTATTGTTCGCGCTGAACAGAGCCACGTTTATGACATAGTCAAGAACTTAGTTGAGAACGCCGTGCGTTATAACAAACAAGGCGGCGAAGTTAAAGTATCGGTCAAGAAGAAAAAGAACGCAGTTCATTTGATTGTTTCGGACACGGGAATCGGCATTCCTGCAGACGAACAGGCACGCATATTCGAAAGGTTCTATCGCGTCGAGAAAAGCCGCTCCGGTACAGGGGGCGGAACGGGATTAGGGCTTTCGATTATCAAGCATATCTGCGCGTTGTACGGCTGGGAAATCGCACTTAAGAGCGATGCGGGCGTAGGCACGGAAGTTACAGTCAAATTTAAGCCTTGACTTTGGGGCGAATTTGTGATATACTATACCTTATGAAAAAACAAAAACTTCCCTCCCACAAAAAAACCTTGGGAATAATCGGCGGAATGGGCCCCGGGGCGTCGAATCATTTTTGCGGATTGCTCACCGCTATGACTTGTGCGGCTTGCGACCAAGACCACATCGACTTTGTTCTGTACAGCCGCGCAAGCACCCCGGACAGGACTGCTTTTCTTACGAATAGCGGCGAAAGCCCCCTTCCTGCGATTTTAGACAGTGTCCGCAAACTCAACGACCACGGTGTGGATTATATCGTCATGCCTTGTATCACAGCGCATTGCTTCATACCGCAAATGCGGGAGGTGAGCCGCGTTCCCGTA
>WQXP01000182.1 GCA_009784765.1 Oscillospiraceae bacterium
ATGGTAAAGCGTACTCTGATGTTCAATCATACTTGTTAAATCATCAAACGCCTTTGAGTCACCGCCTTGCATTTTGCGGAACAATTCGGGGAACTCGTCAGCCCGCCCGTATGGCGTGGTCAGGCGATGCCACGGAATGTCCGCGACTTTGATTTGATTGATAAAATCGCTATTTTGTTTAGTCATCTTCAATTACCCCCTACCCCTCAATTTGGGCAGACTTTATTCCCCCTTCAACACTGCCGTACACCGTAATCGAGTGCCTGCCAAACATATCACCGTCGTCATAAAACGCAACATATTCCTTATCGCAAGTTACCGTCAGCGACACAAGTTTTATTCTGCTGATGAAATCCTGCGCGGTAATCTCGGGAGTAATCTCGGAGCAATCATCGTCCTCCCGCCAGTCATTCGCCGACTTGACTAACTTCGCCGCCGCAAACGCACGAAACTCCGAATCCTTTACCGCTTGCTGTTCAAACAAACATCGCAGAGCATTAAAGGCTTGAGTCCAACTTGCTTCATCGTCGGAATCCACCTCCAAAGATGTGCCGACACTCTCGCCGAGCCAGTTGATTTCGCCCTCAAAGTAGTTATAGTCTTTGTTAAGTTCAAACTCGCCCAAATCCTTGTCGGATATAATTACAGGCTTGCGATATTCGGTTAAGACCGCTTGCAAATCATCGTTAGGAACATCTTTTTCGAGAATTTCAACCATCATAAATCGGTTCGTATAAGCGGGAATACGCCCCTGCGGAACATTTTTGTCAATCAACTCTCTGACTTTCAGGCGATAGACCGTGCCTTTCGAGAAATTGTATGGATAACCAATAGCTTGACCTTTACATTCTTCATCCGAAAGAAGCCAAGTAACACGCCCGTCGCCTTGTCTTAATTCGTTCGCGGCAACATCAACATAAGCCAAGAAATACGCCGAAGCCTGCCACATTATTTCCTTGCCCGCCCTTGCCCTGCCACCGTTTCCGTCGTTAGTGAGTATGAGGATTTCTTTTTCCTTCTCACAAAACTCGTTTTCAAAAGCCTTAACCTCCGCAAGTGCTTGATTTTTACTCATATTACTTTCCCTCCCTACTCAAAATCGGCACGATATGTTCCCAACCTAATTTTTGCGCAAAATCTAAAGCTGTATGTCCATTGTTGGTTTTCGCATTGATGTCCGCACCTGCTTCAATCAAAACCTCAACACAAGCCTTGTTCCCCGCGATTGCTTGTCTGTGAAGCATTGTGTATCCGAAAGAATCATTTGAGGTGATATTTTTCGGCTGTTCTTGCAGAAATTTCACCAATCCGTCTTTCATATTTGCACTCATCGGGTGTTCAATTAAATTCTCGGGATTTTCTTCTTGCTCATAAGCAACTAAAATATTGTTGCTGTCGCCAAAATCCAAGCCCCAAGCATTGTCGTGTTCCGTTTTTTCGGACTCACTTAACGTATCTCTGACTGCATGAATAGTAAATCCACCGTAGGCTTTTCCACGGGTCGCAAACATCCAATCGCAGATTTCCTCAACGGGTATTTTAACAACATCGCCCGCCTTAACATTAGTTAAAACATGAGGCTCATTCATCAAGACACCTTTGACAGTTACTCCGTCAAAATCAATATCGCCAATCCACATGAACTCGATTTCCGCACCTGTCGGAAGGTCGTCCTGCCGAAACTCAACCTTCACGATTGCTAAATCAAGCGCGGGAACAATTCTGTTAGCCTCCCATGACATTTCACGCCAAAAATACTTGAACGTACCTCGCGCTTTTGCGAATGCTTCCTGCATTTTTGTGTTGGTTTCTGAATTGTAAATGTTTTTGCTCATGATATTTTCCTCCCCAAAATGTATTATTAAACCCTGTAATAACTATCAAACTTCGCCGCAGAACTCTTTCTCGCAAGTGTCCAATAGGCTCGCAGAGCCGCTTCGAGTGTCTGCTCATACCCGTAACTCGAAACACCGTTGCGTTCGAGCATCGCGAAAAACTCGTCTTTGCTGCTGTAGTAAAGAAACTCTGTATCAACACTGTCAAGACAAAAAGGCGATGTGTGTTTACGCACTTCCTCAAAGCGGAGTTTCGCCGAAAACCCTCTGTAACAAAACCGAAAATAATCGCAGGCTCGAGCCTCGGGGTCGCGGTCATATGTTACGTCGGTGCAGGATTCAAACTCAAGCCACGTATCTCCGTTTGTGTTAATAACTTTCTCTCGCGGATTACTGCCGTCAACCTTGAAATTGCTATCGGAGTTGCGCGTTTCATGCAGTGTAGACCAATCAAAACAGGCGGAACTCTCGGTAATATCTCTGCCGACGCGCTTGGGATTTTTCGCTTTTTTGACTTTGTTTGGACATATCAGCACAGACTCCAATCCGCAGGCATTTAACCACAAAGCGGGGCGAACCCCACCGCCGCGAAGCCTGTTGGCTCCGCCATTGCCGCCGTGTACGTGAATATGCCCGTTGGGGGTAACAGCCGCAACATTGTCAGGGCGGCTTCCCGGCGACCGCAACCACCAAGCAAGAATGTTGCCTTCATACAAAGCCTCGCGAGCTTTGCTGTTTTCGTCATCAATCCGAAAAGCTCGCTTTTCGCGGTTCGCTAATTTAGCTGTACTGTCGCCGAAATATTTGCAGACTTCATCAAGACTAAGCAAGAAAATGCTGTCGATTGTTGGATTACCACCGTCCGTGTCATACCACGGATTGTTAGGATTTGTGTTAGTTGTCGGTGCAATTTTAGTACTGTCGAAGTTGTCGAGAAACTCGCCGTTGAGATACTCACGAAGTGTGCAGTTTTCCCATGTAACGTCTGCTTCTTCTGCGTGAAATCTGCGAAACCCGATAATCTGCCGTGTGATGATTAACGCTTTGTCAGGGCATTGTTCTGCAATGCCCTTTTGTACGTCTAATACGAGCCAGTGGTACTCGCCGAATTTGATTATATCGCCGATTTTTGGTTTAGTCATGCCGATTTTCCTCCGCACAAATTAAGACTTCATAACTCGAACCACTTCAAACAAGTAGGCA
>WQXP01000183.1 GCA_009784765.1 Oscillospiraceae bacterium
AGGAACCCTCAACCCCGAATAAGTCCCGAGCATGAGCCGCACACTCGTAACACGCCCACGCACAAACTCTTCCGACAATGTATCGCTCTCAAATACGATGACTGTGTTGCCGTCGCCCAAATCACTCACGTTGATTACCCGAACAAAGAGTTCACGCGGGAATGCGCCAATGCGAACTTCCACCGACATTCCCCGGGCAATACCGATTACTCGATTAGTAGGGACGACTGCCGCCATTCTCCAAATGTAGTTGTCAACCATTTTGCCGACCACATTATCTGCTACCGTAAGCGCAGGGTTCTCAAGAACGGCGCGAATTTGCTCAGCAGTAATGTTTTGCGAGCCGTCGAAAAGCAGTGTCTCTTCATACCCGTCTGCATTTCGGACAAAGTAGCCTGATTCGGGGACGCGCAACTCTCGCGGATTGCCTGTAATGCTGCTTTTGTGCAGCATTACCCTGCTCTGCAAAGCGATTGTCGCACCGACAATTTCTTCGGGCGCTACTGCCGCCCTCATAAGGTTGATTTTAGTTTGCAAGGCTAAATAAGTGTCTGCATACTCTGCTGCCTCCTCATAATCACCGTTGGAAATCGCGCGGAGCATTCTCAGATGAACGTCTGACAAACGGCTCGAAAACGCCTCAATCTGCGCCCCGTCAAACCCGCCGCTCTCGGCGAAAGCACTCGCCTCACTAAGCAATTCAATCCTACGCTCAAGTTGTGTGATTCTGCGGCGTGTATATTGTTCCTCGGCATTGGGATAAACCACCGCCACCACAGAGTTGTTTGACAACCTTGAGCCGCATCTGTTACTATAAGAAACGACCCCGGCCCCTGCCCGTGTGATTTGCGCAAAGTCTTCCGATTCGACAATTGATTCTTTTCTGATGTACACAGCTTGGAATAAAAGCGAATCAACTCCCTCGTGGTAAAACGCCGTATCGGTCTGCAAAGAGTCATCTAAACGCCGGTGTAACTGGCTACCGCTGACTAATATAAAGAAAGCTGTAATCAAGAACATAAGAAGGCTCATGGTAAATGCGCGACCGCTTCTCTTGCGTACTACTATGCCTCTCGGTGACTTCGCCGCCACAATCTGCTGTTGATTTCTCACTATCGTGTACCTCATTTTTCGAAAAACATCACAGTCATAATTATAACACATAACTTTTCAAATTACAATAGATTTTGAAAAGTTTTTTTATTTTTTTTGCGAAATTTGGCCGTTTTCAAAACTGCACTCACGCTCTCCAAAACGTGAACGGTTCGCGAATTTTCGTTCACGTAGAGCGGGTTTAACCGCTCTATTTTCCGAAACCACGTCATCTGTCTTTTCGCATAATTCCGTGTTTTCTGCTTTAATTGTTCTATGCACGACTCCAAACTTGCTTTTTGTTCAAAAAAAGCCCACAATTCTTTGTGGCCGATTGCCTGCGCCCCTCCCCTCGCCGAATCGCCCGAAGCCTCTGCCGAAGCCGTGTAACGCGCTTTTGCTTCCTCCAACAAACCGGCAGATAACATCAAATCGACACGTTTTTCGATTCGTTCATACAAAAGCTGACGATTTTCGAACACGATTCCGAACACACAAGCCTCGTAAGGTGAACACGCCGCCCTGCTTTTAAGTAATCGCGGCCCGGCTTGTTCTTTCGAATGTTCCAAAACCTCCAATGCGCGAATCACACGCTTGGTATTGTTCATGTGCAAGCGCGAAGCTGCCTCGGGGTCGGCTTGCCGCAGCCGCTCATAGAGGCTCTCGTTACCGTGAAGCCGCGCATATTCGCGCAACTGCTCTCGAAACGCGGTGTCCGCCGCGATTTCATCGAAAAGGATATTATCAATCAGCGACGAGATATAAAGCCCCGTTCCGCCGACGACAATAGGGATTTTGCCCTCCTTGTGCAAATCGGCGATTTTTGCGCGGGCAAGGCACAGCCACTGCGCCACAGAAAACTCCCGCTCCGGCGGCAGGAAGCCAAACAGATGATGCGGAACCCCTCCCCGCTCTGCCTGAGTCGGCATGGCAGTCGCTATATCCATTCCCGAATAAATCTGCATAGAATCAGCGTTTATGACTTCTGCGCCATATAATCGCGCTGTCTCGACTGCCAGCCCGGTTTTGCCGGAAGCTGTTGGGCCGCAAATCACAATAATCGGGATTTTGCCGTCGTTTCCGTTCATGGTTACAGCACCCTCCTGAATCTTTTCTCTAACTCTTGTTTGGTGATTTCCACAACAATCGGGCGACCGTGAGGGCAGTGGCGAAGCTGCCCCGTCGTATCGTTCAAAACACGCTCGGCAAGCAAACGAATGTCCAGGGCGTCCGATTTGTCCCCCGCCTTGATTGCAGCGTGGCAGGCGACCCTGTGCAGGGCCTCGTCGATTAGTGAACAAAACTCCGCGTTCCCGCCTTTAGCGAGAGATTGCGCAACCTCGCAGAGCAATTGCTGCGCTGACGACGTTCGCAACAGTGTCGGGAACGCTGTTATAAACAGCTTTTCTTCTTTATCCGATTCCGCGCGTTCTATTATCACGCCGATTTTCGCCAACTGCGGCGCGTTTTCGAGAAGCTCACCGATACTGTGTGCTCCCAACTGCTCTTCGCCGATTTCCACAGGCTCAAGCAATAGCTGAGAATGCGCCTTCCACTGCGCTTTCAACCTTTCAAACTCTAATCGCTCGTGAGCAGCGTGCTTGTCAATCAACACGAGATTACCGCTTTGTTCACAAACCACGTAAGTCGAGAACAACTCACCCCAAATCGCGATGCTGCCTTGTTCTGTGGTTTTCGAATTCGGGAATTGTTCTTGTACCGGAATTTCTCGAACGTATTCTTCGGGGTTGATATATTTGTATTCGAATGCCGCCCCTTCGGCGAAGGGTGAAGGGGCAGCGCGCAGGGCGATTTCGGGTGCTTTGCGAATAGGTTCTGCTGCACTGCGAATCTGAGTCTCATCGAGCTGCTGAGCGTTAAGGAGTGCATTTTTGACTGCGCGGTGAATTGCGCCGAATACCGAACGCTCATAC
>WQXP01000184.1 GCA_009784765.1 Oscillospiraceae bacterium
ACATCGCGATTGCGAGCTACGGGCGCTCAAACGTTGTGGGCAAGACAGCGCAGATTCTCTTGGGCGGTGCGTATCATGAGTTTGAGATAGTCGGTGTGGCAAAATCGGGAATAAGTTCGTTACAATCGGCGTTATCAGGGATAATCCCCAATTTTGTTTATGTCCCCATTTCAACAATGCAGATGCTCACGGGCAAAACGGGGTACGATAAAATCGCGGTGTTGATTAATGAAGCTCAAGCCGATTCCGCAGACGGTCAAAAAGGTGATATGCAGGTAATAAAGTCTATCAGTAACACGATTGCTCAAAATAAGGGTTCCAACTCCGGGCTGATTGTATCAAATCTTTTGCAACAAAAAAAAGGTCTCGAGAATATTCTTTCGACCATTACAATTGTTTTATCATTAATCGCGGGAATATCGCTGCTTGTATCGGGGTTAACCGTTATGACCACCATGCTTGTCAGTGTTAATGAACGTAAGCGCGAAATCGGAATCAAAAAATCAATCGGCGCAAAAGACATGGATATAGCGCGCGAGTTTTTATTGGAAAGTGTCGCAATCTCGGGAATGGGCAGTGCAATCGGAGCTGCACTGGGGTTAGCGGTAACCGCTGCAGGCTGTGTCGTTCTGGGAATCAGCTTTACGTTAGATTTGACTCCTGTTTTAATGGCAGCGGCTTTTGCAGTGGGCTTAGGCGGACTTTTCGGAGTGTACCCCGCAGTTAAGGCGGCAAAACTTGAACCAATTGAGGCGTTGACGAACAACTGACGGGTTCGAAATAACAAGCGATGTATAAATCGCCTTGCTTAAATACCAATTCTTTCGGAAAAGTTGTGGTGTCGATGGTTTTAAAGCCCTCCGCAAACCCTTTTCCTGTGAATTTTGCATAAGCTTCCTTTTGCACCCATATTTCAATGAATTGTGCGCCCTGTTCAATCGCCGTCAGCTCATTATCACAGCAGACTTTTTTTATAATTTTCCCTTGCGTAAATCTGTCCGTCGATTCAATATCAACGCCGACCTCATCATCGGCAACAATACAAGCCGCCCCGTATTTGCAATGAGAATAGTTAAAACGAACCGGCAAGTCTTTAAAATAAGGCTTGCCGTGTTCGCCGTATATAATTTCTCCACGCTTAACTTTGAACTCGCGTTCGAGTGCGTGGTCAAGCAAGTATAACGCGAGTTCGCGCTGTTGAGCTTGTGTAAGCGGTGTATCGCAGGCGCAAAAATAGATGTTCATTATTCGCCGCGCGCTATTACTTGCAAGCACATTCTTCCGTTGTGATACGGGCATTTCCATTCGTCAACGGTAGGCATTGTTGTATCGGGAACGCCATCTTTGTTTAACTCGTTGTACCATTCACCGCCGGGGCGTCTGTCGATGACACGAGCTTTGATATACTCCCACATTCTTGTAGCACGGTCAAGGTATTTTTGTTCTCCGCTAACCTCATGGGCATCAAGGAATCCTACCAACGCTTCCGCTTGTACCCACCAAACCCTCTTTTTATTAACCATACCGTTATCGTTCTCGTAGTACATTGACCCGTCTTCGTCAAACGCAACTTCGTCGATTTTTGCTGCGAGAACTTTGCTCATTTCGCGGATTTTCTCACACAAATCAACAGGAAGAGACGAAGTAGACCCGGGTGCAGCCTGGTTTGCTCCCGGAGGCTCTCCGGCGATATCAATCGCACGATTAAGCAGCCATGCCGCTTCGATATCATGCCCGTAAGAATAAATGTTTCCCAACACGTTCATATTATTATCGAAGAATACGTTTAACCGCCGATTGGGTTTATCATAGACTCTGTCATGGATAAGTTCAAGAAGATACTTGAGCCGCGTTAAAACATCGCCGTTTTTATTAACACGGTATAACTCGGTGTACGCCTCGATTAAGTGCAAAATAGTGTTCATAGTCTTTTCTGCCTTAATACCGTTTTCGGAAAGCTCGTCATTATCAATCAAGTTCCAGTCACGGTCAAAACATTCGCGATAACCGATTGTGTCGCACATCTGCGTTTCGATTAACTCAAACATTCGCATGGCGTTGTTCATTGCCAACGAGTCTTTAGTGGCATCATAATAACTCGAAAGCGCATAAAGGAAAAACGCATGACAGTATATATGTTTCATGGGATTAGCGGGAACACCTTTAACGTTGACTGACCAGAAGATTCCGCCGCTTTCTTTGTCTATAAAGTGTTTTACCATAAAATCATAACAATGTTTAGCTAAGTTAAGGCATTTTTCGTCTTTAAGCACGAGATAGCAGTTAGAATAAAACCACAGAATCCGCGCATGAAGAATCGCGCTTTTAAACGAACCTTTGTTGACGATTAAATCATGGTCGACATAACTGTAGAACCCGCCGTTTTCATTGTCAACAAGGGAATTCCAAAACGGAATCATATGATTCGTGAGCTCATGTTTAATTTCATTTACATTCATCATTTTCGTTTATACCTGTTCTTCCTTAAATATTCTGTTCATAACCAAACCCGTGGTGAGTTTGGGGTAGAAGTACGTTGATTTTTGCGGCATCTTCCCGCCTGCTAACGAAACGTCACGAATCTCGCTTACTCTTGTGGAATTAAGTAAGAAAGCGCAGTTCCCGTTGCCGTTGTCCACCGCCGCGATTACTTCGTCTGTGTTCTTGACATAGGTTAAATTTGTTTGGGCAGCCATATTTTCCTTGTCAATCCCGAACAGTCGCTCTAATACCAAAGAATGAAGGACACTAACGTCAAGACTGCGCAAGCTGACATCACTGTCGGATAACAAAGAATCCATGATTTTTTTGTCTTTTAGTATCATAAGTGTGTAGTTATCCCCGTTGTATAACACAAAAGCGTTGTTTCCGTCTTTCCAAGCCTGGTGCGAAAGCGCGAGACTTTCGCTGCGGGAGAGGTTTTGAGTGATATCAAAGTACTCCGCGCTTTTTGTTATGATGGCATTGTGTTCATAGTTGTCTAAATCGCGAACAAGTCTGTGTGTGGGGAATACCGCT
>WQXP01000185.1 GCA_009784765.1 Oscillospiraceae bacterium
GTTAGCGCGATTGTTGGTAATACGTCCGAAGCCGTAACGCCCGCCTAAGAAATCGCAGCTTTCACAGCTTTTGCAAGGGTCGAACTCATCGCATACAAGAACCACTTCGCCCTGCGCCTCAAGATTAGCCTCGAGTTGCCCGTTCAGCATTCCCGTAACAATCTGCGGGTAATACGGCGCGTGAGGATAGGTTCTGTTAATCAGCCCGAAGCCGTGTGTTGAACCCGACGTAACACTTCTTCCGCGACCGTCGCCGTTGTCCCACCAGATTGTCGCCATTCCGCGAGAAGCCGCCATGTAGACGTAGTCGCGGGCGTGCCTTGCCCTGACGGCTGCTGAAGTGTTCTCCACGTTGTTGACATTGTTGACAGAACCCCATTCGCCCAAAACGACAGGCATATCGAGAGCCCTTGAGCGAGTTGCAAGGCGGTTGAAAGTCGCTTCTATTGAGCTTCTGCCGTTATATCTTCCCGTTCCGTCGTGTGCCCAAGTGAAAGGCGAGTAGGTATGAACAGATAAAGCAAGCAGATTTGCTGAAACATCTTCCGGTTTAACAAAGGCGCGAAGGGTTGTCGTTTCGGCACTTGCCGCATAAGTCGGGAGCATGAGCATACGATTGAGGTTGTTCCCGCCCGATGCGCGTACCGTGTCCACGAAAAGCTGATTGAGGTGGTTAATCATATCCCTCTCGTGTTCTGTTCCGCCCTGCCACTCCATACGGCTGCCGACTGTTCGCGGCTCGTTCATTCCTTCGAAAATGAGGCGTTGCCCGAAAGCTTCAAACCGCTCAGAAACTTGTTCCCATATCCGCCCGATGAAGAACTCCGCTTCAGCTTTGTCCTCGTCGGTAATACGCCCGACCTCGTCGGTGATTTGCCGTACAGGGCCGCTGGCAAGGGGGATTGCATTGTCATCGTGATGAATATTGATGACAATGTATAAGCCCTCATCATACGCCCAAGTAACGACTTCGTGGATTCGTTCGATGTATTCGTCCCAAATATCCCAGTTGTTTTCGGGGCTTGCGGCGCGGCTCCAAGTTACCGGAACGCGAATGGAGTTGAAGCCAAGCTCTTTGACTTTCTTTATGAGAGTCAGCGAAGTTGCGCGGTCGGGGGTTCCGCCGAGCCACGAAGTTTCGAAGGACATTACGTTGCCCGCAGTTCCTCCGCGAGAGTCAAATGTGTTGCCTAAGTTCCAGCCTATACCCATAGCGGCGGTGATTTCATGTGCGTTCATGAGTATGTCGGAGTCAACCGTGACTGCGACGATTCCTTGAGTGACGCCCTCTTCGGCAGACGCAAGGGGCAGTGTTGCAATCAGCATGATGCTTGCTAAAAGTGCTGCGATTAGTCTTTGGGTAATTTTCGCGTTTTTCATTGTTTTTGATTTCCTTTCAAAAAATTATTAAACAGCATTGACAAATGAAAAAAGTTATGCTATAATAATATGTAGTGGGGCAGCCCGATGACGGCCGTTCCTCCGATTTAAGCTAAAAAATAGCCGCTACCGTTGGGCTGGTGAGGCGGCTATTTCCTTTTGTTTACACGCACGATGTAGATTATATAATCCACAACCGACTGTGAGTTTGCACTCACAGCCAGCAGAGAAATCAGAATTAAATCCCAAAAACTCATTGGCATCACCTCCTTGTATAAATACACGGAGGAAAGAAAATCCTTCGAAGCAGGTTTGTTTTCACTCGCCTGCTCGTTCGGGCTGTGTGACCGCCACCGAAATGGTCTGCCTTATATATATTATATCAAAACTATATAACCTTGTCAAGGGGTTTTACATAAAAACGAGCTACTCCCCGCCACCCCGTTCACGGGGAACAATTCTGATTGGGGTCATGGCAAGCCCGAAAGCTTCGCGGATTTGATTCTCGAGATACCGTTGATATGAGAAGTGGAACAAATCAAGGCGGTTACAGAACACCACGAAAGTCGGCGGATTAACGCTTGCTTGGGTGATGTAATACAGCTTGAGCCTTCTGCCTCTGTCCGTCGGTGGCTGAACGCGAGAAGTCGCGTGGGCGAGGAGGTCATTGAGCCGCCCCGTGCCGATTCGTGTGCTGTTCTGTGTGTGAGTTTTGTCAATCAGTTCAAAAAGCTGAGGAATCCTCTGCCCTGTCGCCGCCGAAATAAACACGAATGGCGCGTAAGACATGAACGAGAAATCTACCTCAAGTTGTTTGCGGAATTTGCTCATGGTCTTGTCGTCTTTCTCGATTAAATCCCACTTGTTCACGGCGATTACACAAGCCTTGCCCCTGTCATGTGCATATCCCGCGATTTTGCTGTCCTGCTCTGTGAAGCCCTCAGTCGCGTCGAGCATAATCACGGAGACATCAGCGCGGTCAACTGCGCCGAGTGCGCGGATTATGCTGTAATGCTCCACGTTTTCCCCCGCTTTGCGGACTTTGCTTTTACGCCTCAGCCCCGCCGTATCAATGAGGGTATACTGTTTGCCCTCATGTTCAATCAGCGTGTCAAGGGCGTCCCGAGTAGTTCCTGCTATAGGCGAAACAATCGCCCGCTCCTGCCCTGCGATTTTGTTGACTAAGGACGACTTGCCCGCATTCGGCTTGCCGATAATCGCGATTTTCAGTGGGGTGTCTTCGTCTTCCGATGAGGCGGAAACATCATCAGTTTCGGGGAGCATATCAACCACCGCATCAAGCATATCCCCCGTGCCGTGTCCGTGGAGAGAAGATACGGGAAAAGGCTCGCCTAAGCCTAAGTTGTAGAACTCATAGAAATCAGGCGAATTATCACCGACATTGTCGCATTTGTTCACGCACAGAATCAGCGGCTTCGCGCTTTTGAGCAGAAGTGCGGCGACCTCTTCGTCTGCGGCAGTCAGCCCTGTGCGAATATCGACAACAAGAATAATCACATCTGCGCTTTCGATTGCCACATAAGCTTGTTCGCGCATTTTGCTGAGGATTAAGTCTTTCGAATACGGCTCAAGCCCGCCCGTGTCAATCA
>WQXP01000186.1 GCA_009784765.1 Oscillospiraceae bacterium
GCGCCGTACTCGGGCGAGCCGAGGTAGTTAATCCAAGGCGCGGGCGTTTCGGGGTTAGTAATCACATACTCCTTGTTCTCAAGGTCAAAACTTCCGTATTGCATTCCATTTTCCTCACTTTCAAAGGTTCGGGGGGGATACAAATACTCCCCCCTTTACATTATACTGCGTTGCCGCATTTTAAACAACGTCGTTCCTAATCAAATCATCAAGAGTCTCTCGCTTCACAACAACTGTCGCCCTGTTCCTGTTCACAAACACAACCGCGGGCTTCATCATTCTGTTATAGTTTGATGACATCGAGTAGTTATACGCGCCTGTTGCCAGCACTGCGAGAATGTCGCCCGCTTCCGCGCTTTGCAACGGCATTTTCTCTCCGAGCATGTCTCCGCTTTCGCAAGTCCGCCCGCAAAGGGAAACTATAGTATCTTTCGGTTTGTCCGCCTTATTTGCAACAATCGCTTCGTACTCCGCCTGATAGAGGGCGTACCGCGGATTGTCCGTCATTCCGCCGTCAACAATAACTTTCGGGTCTCCGTCGGGAATCTCCTTGACGCAACCGACGGTATAGAGAGTGAGTCCCTTGTCACCGACGATTTTCCTGCCCGGCTCAAGAATGATATACGGCTGTGCCAGTCCGAGTTCCGCACATTTTGCCTTAACGCGAAGAGACACGCTTTCGATACACTCCCCAACGTCCATAGGCTCCTGCCCGTCAACATACTTAATCCCGAACCCGCCGCCCAAATTAAGTTCAGGCACTTCATACCCAAGTTCCGCTTTGATTTGCGCCAAAAAGTCAAGCATAATCCCTGCCGTATGAACAAACGGCTCTGTGTCAAAAATCTGCGAGCCTATGTGACAGTTAATTGTTTTCAGTGAAATATTTTCGTATTCGAGTGCTTTTTTCACTGTTTCCAAAGCCTCTCCGTTTTCGATTATGAACCCGAATTTGCTGTCGTTTTTGCCCGTCTTTATGAAAGAATGCGTATGCGCGTCAACGCCCGGCTTAACCCGAAGCATGATGTCTGCGGTTACATTTTTCTCACACGCAACAACGTTCAGCCGCTCAAGTTCATCCAAGTTATCAACTTCAATTCGTCCGACTTTGTTGTCAAGGGCATATGCGAACTCCTCGTCGGTCTTAAAGTTGCCGTGGAAGTAAATCTTACGCGGATTGCACCCTGCGCGAAGCGCGGTATGTATCTCGCCGATTGACGAGACGTCAAGACCAAGCCCCTCTTCCGCAATAAGTCTGCACATCTGAACACAACAAAACGCTTTGCTCGCATACGCAGTTATGCCGTGTCCGCCGTAATATTTCGCAATACTCTCCTTGAAATCGCGGCATTCTTTCCTCATCGTCAACTCGTCCATGACGTAGAGCGGAGTGCCGAAATCGCGGGCAAGCAATACTGTGTCAATTTTGTTGAACGTGAGATGTCCTTTGCCGTTAACTGCCAGATTTTCCATACAATCCTCCGCGACTCTTTGTCAGACCTCCTCTTTCCCGAGAGAGTCTGCTGCTTCCTAAGGCTTAATAGCCGAGTGCTTCGTTTATTATAATAACCTTGATTCTGTTCTTATGTTTCTGTTTCGCAGATATAAGATAGTTGCAGCAGATTCTGTCGCTGCTGTCGCAACCGTCAGTCATTCCGCACTCCGCCGCACTGCATTCCCCTGTTTCATAGCAGTCTGTTGCGGCGTTAAGACGCATTGCGTTTGCAGGCGCGGACATTGACTTCACTCTCGCAACAGCCTCGTCAATGTTCTTGACGATTTTGTTGTAACCCGCAAGGATAATAACCGACTGCGGTCCGAAGGCAATCGCGGCAATTCTGTTGCTGTTTCCGTCAACGTTATACAGTTCTCCGTTTTCGGTTATCGCGTTTGTGCTTGAGATGTACGCATTTGCGGAGAACGAAGCGCGATAAAGTTTTTCAAGTTCGTCAATGCTCACAGCGTCTCTGTCAAAATACTTGTACTTATCGCTCTTTAAGAGTTCAAGAACACCGCACTGCTTAATCGTCTGCGAGCCGCCTGCGGCAACCGTGTCTCCCGGAGTAAGGAGTTGCTCGACAATTTTCACCGCGTCCTCGCAGGTTTCTGCGTAGTGAAACTCCATGTTGTTCTGCTTCAGAGCCTCCCCGGTTCTGTTGATTTTCAGTAGGTTGATTTTGTTAACTTGCTGATTCATGATATGTCCTCCTTATTTTATGTTTAAGAGCCTTTCATCAGACTCTCAGTCACTATATATAACGGTTTGATTTTTTACATGTAAAAAATCACAGGCTTTGCCTGCAAGCCGCCTTCGGCGGCTTGACCGCGTATTCAGTACGTTTGACTCGCCGCTTTGCGGCGAACAATGCATAGCATTGTTTTTGTTGACGTAGTCAACAAAAAGTCAAACTGCTATAAAAGCCCTCCGAAAGTCTTTGCGTATTTTGTAAAACGGATAATTTTAGTTTGCTCCTCAAAATGATTGATTCGTCTTTTAGGAAAAGCAGGGGCTCGGAGACGGAGTCCCCGATTTGTGGGGCTTCGCCCCACGCCCCGCATCAAATTGAAGCGCAATCTAATTTTCAGTGATACATCGCATATTTTCGGAAACTCTCCTAATTTAATATTGACATGTTTTCAGATGATTATTAAAGGAAAAAAATTTAAAAAGAAAAAACGGGCGCACAATAATGTGCGCCAGCAAATATTCAAGTTTACAGCCGCGTCAAGCGACCGAGTTTAAGTACTGCCCTGTTGTGCTGCCTGCGAAATCGGACTGCGCCGCTTTGAAGAGGTCGACAATACCTGAAAGTATCGGGTCTTTCACCTCGCCGCCGCCTGACTTGGTAATCTCTGCCTTTCCGCCTGAAGCATACATCTTCTTACATTCAGGACACTGGTCCATATATATGCTCACCTGCGACGACACGACTTTCTGCCCGTTGTCCTCCGCTTTCTGCGCTTCCCTCACTTCATGCTCGCGTTCGTGA
>WQXP01000187.1 GCA_009784765.1 Oscillospiraceae bacterium
CCAAAGGGCGGGCTTTGCCCGCACGTCGGGCGAATCTTGACAACCAAAGAAAAGCAAAAGAAGAGATAAGCCCAAAGGGCGGGCTTTGCCCGCACGTCGGGCGAATCTTGACAACCAAAGAAAGGAGTTCATGAAACATGAACAGAAATAGATTTTTGGCATTTTTATTCGCCCTTGTGCCCGGGTGCGGTCTGATGTACCTCGGGTATATGAAAAAGGGCGGTCAGATGATGGTGATGTTCGGGGTAACGATTTTCTCGATGATTTTCTTTGCAAATGCGGGGATTGATTTACTCATAGCGGTGGGAGGGTTGCTTCTGCCCGTCATATGGTTCTATCAGATGTTCGACACGATGCACACGTTGACTCTTTTACGCAAACGGGAGTTAGATATGCCCGACGACGACGATTTCCTGTTGCCGGATAATCTGAAACTCCGCTTGCCGAAAAACCGCACAGTCGCGAAAGTGATTGCGACAATCCTCATACTGAGCGGAGGCTTCGCCCTTTTGCAAGCTATCTTGCGCAGCTTGTCGCGATTCGGGGTTCGCCACGATATAATCTGGGCGATTGAAAGTGCAGTCTTCGGTAACTTAATTCCCACACTGATTGCTGTCGCGCTGATTATCGCAGGAATCATGTTAATGAAAGGTAAAAAAGTAAAGAAGGGGGAGGATAAAAATGGTTAAGAAACATTGGCGCGTAGGTTCTTTGTCCATGGGGCTGATTATGGTTGTGTCGGGGGTTATAATGCTGATTTCGCTGTTCGCGAAAATCAACGTGTTGGATATTCTGCTGGCATTCTGGCCCGTCGTTCTGATTTGCATAGGTGCTGAAATTCTTCTGCACTTGTTCGCAAGGAAAAGCACCCCGGAGGAGGGCGAGGAGGTCGGCAAAATCAAATACGATGTGTTGAGCATACTGTTCGTCGGGTTCATCTTAGCCATCAGCATGGGATTCTATGCTTTAACTTACGCCGCAGGATTCATGTTTGAATCCCGCGAAGACATGAACACCGCACTGGGTATTCATAATCAAAATGCACGGGTTGAAGGTACACATGAGCTTTCGGGAGTAAGTGAGTTAAAAGTCTTAGACGGATTTTACCACAATGCAAGAGTTACAGTGCTTTCATCGCCGAATGACACGGTTAGGGTCGAATATGTTGTTTTGGCGAACACCTCCAACAAAGATTATGCCGAGGAACTACTCGAAAATGTCGTAACCCTCAGCATGGGGGCGGACGCTCAAGCTTATCTGCGCCTTGATGAAACGAGGTTCTACGCCCGCGGAGTGGCTTTTCCGCGCATTGATTACGTGATTCACCTGCCCCGGAACGTACAGTTAAGCCTGCCTCAGTATTGGGGATTGCACGATTTTGACCCAAGTTTGGCAGCGCAAGTCACCCACAGAACGACTGATGAATACTACGATTATGAGCCGGGTGAACCCTGCGATTGTTGCGGAGAATACTACAGTGCTACTCAGCCATAAACACAAAACTTCCCCCCGCCCGTCATCAAGACAGGCGGGGGGATTTTCTTACTTCACCACGATGTTCACAAGCTTATCGGGAACGACTATTTCTTTCACAATCGTCTTGCCCTCGAGTGCGGCAGAGCCGAGAGCGGCTTTCGCGGCTTCGAGCATTTGCTCTTTCGAGCAACCCGCGTCGATTTCCGCTTTTGCGCGGACTTTGCCGCAGATTTGCACGACTATTTCGAGGCGGCTGTCTTGGCAGAGTTCTTCGGAGTAAACTGCCCACGGTTGCTGATTCAGCACGCCGCCAAGGGCGGCTGTTTCCCACAACTCTTCTGTGATATGCGGCGCGAAAGGATTGAGCAAAATCAAGAACGCCCTCAGTTCTGCGCGGTTGACCCCGCCTGTTGCGGTAATATCGTTAATCAGAGCCATAAGCGCGGCAATCGCGGTATTAAACTTGAGGGTTTCTATATCATGCCCGACTTTCTTGATTGTTTTGTGGAACGCCGACATAAGCCCCGGGCGATAATCCTCGCCGTCGATAATCTTTTCTTGCAATTGCCACACGCGGTCTAAGAACCGCTTGCAACCTTTGATTCCCGTAACAGTCCAGGGGGCGGATTTTTCGAAATCACCGACGAACATTTCATACAAGCGAAGGGCGTCCGCACCGTATTCGCGGAGCATATCGTCGGGATTGATAACATTCCCGCGGGATTTGCTCATTTTTTGTCCGTCTTCCCCGAGTATCATTCCGTGAGCGGTTCTTTTTTTATAAGGCTCGCTCTGACTCCGCTCGCCTGCGGCTCGCTGCGCGTCGTCGGGCAAAGCCCGACTTCCTTGCGCTTTCACCACCCCAATGTCGTACAAGACTTTGTGCCAAAATCGCGAGTATAACAAGTGCAGAGTTGTATGCTCCATTCCGCCGTTATACCAGTCCACCACAGGCGTAGTTTCGCCCCGAGTCCAATACGCGAGCTTCTCCTCGCTAATCAGCGCGTCGGGATTGTTCGGGTCGCAGTATCGCAGATAGTACCACGAACTCCCTGCCCATTGCGGCATGGTGTCTGTTTCGCGCTTAGCCGCGCCGCCACACTGAGGACAAGTCGTGTTCACGAAATCCTCCAAAGCAGCAAGAGGCGACTCCCCCGAATCTGTCGGGACGTAGCTGTCCACTTCGGGCAATCGCAAGGGCAGATTTTCCTCTCCTATGCTAACCCAACCGCATTTGGGGCAATCAACAAGGGGAATAGGTTCACCCCAATATCTTTGGCGCGAGAACACCCAATCCCGCAGTTTGAAGTTGACTTTCGGTTCGCCGAGTTTCTTCTCCGCGAGCCAATCGGTGATTTTTGCTTTTGCTTCTTCCACGCTCAAGCCGTCAAGGAAGCCCGAGTTCACCATAGTCCCTGTTTCGCAGTCTGTAAACGCCGCCTGCGAAATATCCCCCCCGGCGA
>WQXP01000188.1 GCA_009784765.1 Oscillospiraceae bacterium
AGTTGAAAATGCTCTGCATTTTCAACCCGCGGCGTTTCGCCGCGGAGCCGCCGTAGGCGGCTTGACTTGATTGCATAGTCGCCTTTTGCGTGCCGTAGGCACGCCGGCAAGCTACACTTGCCGATTGAAATGCGAAGCATTTCAAAACTGAGCGACTATATAATAGTAGGATATGAAAGCGACGACAAAAATGTTAAAAGCAATAAAAAACAAAGCGGCACAAATCGGGGGAGAGTTCAAAGAGTTCATTTCCCGAGGCAACGTAACTGACATGGCGGTCGGGATTATTGTAGGGACATCGTTCACCGCGATTGTTAATTCAATGGTGGCGGATATAATTACGCCGCTTCTCGGGCTTTTAATCGGCGGGATTGATTTCACGGAGCTTTCGCTGACCATTGACAGCCCGATTTTCGAAGATTTCAGCATCACATTAGCATACGGGAACTTCATTCAGTCAATCGTGCGGTTCACGATTATCGCAGTGTGCGTGTTCTTTTTGGTGAAGCTTCTGAACACTTTCAGGCGGCTCGCGACACTGCGCCAAAATTCTGACAGCGGCGACGAAGCAGAGGAAGAACCACCTAAACCTGATGAGCAAATCGTACTGCTGACGGAAATCCGCGACTTGCTGAGCAATCAACTGTCAACTGTCAATTGTCAATTGTCAACTGACGACGTCGCGTCCGGTGAGGAACTCGACACTGCGGTTGACTGAGGTGCGGACGTGTTCCATTTCCGGGGTGTGGAGTTTGCCTGCGTTCCGATAGTCAAAACTGTTGCAGAAAGCGTTCACATCTGCGCCGAGAACAGCGAGATAACCGCCTACGAGGTCGTCTAACGCCTCCAAGAACACAGGCAGAGTCGCTTTGTCTAAGGCGGTGTGGGCTTTTTCGCGAATCCAGGCATAGTGGGGCATACAGATGAAGTCTTGCTCTGCAAACAGCGGGCGGAATGTGGGATTTGTCTGCGGGTCGTCACGGAACATGACAAAGAAAGTCTTCACCATGTGTTCCATTCCCCAATCGACTTTGGTGCAGACAAAGCAGCTCTGCGTCGCTTTCGCGGCTTTTTGAGTGCGCTTGTCCTGTTTGATTATACTAAGTATGCCTCTTTTGGCGAAAATGTCGCTTCGGACACCGTCTAAGTAACTGTTGAGCATCAGCCCCAACGACAATCTGTTGCCCTGCGCCATGAGGTCGCGGAAGTGCCTGTGGCAAAAGCCGAGTTTGTTTGTTTCCATGCGAACGTCGGGTTCCATCATTGCCGCCCCCATTATGTATTCGGCAATGTGTGCCTCTACAGTGTTGCGCATTCGGCAAAAGGGACAGCCCTCGCGCGGTTCGAAAACTTCGTTAATAGGAATTGTTAATAAACTTTCTCTCATCGGTATACACCTCCTTCTTATACTACTTTAACATAAAATTATAAAAATTTCAAGAGGATTTATGGAATATTTTTTGAAAATACCGAATATAGATTTAGATTCGACGTTATTTTGCGGTCAATGCTTCCGTTCGACACGCTTAGACACTCTTCGATATTTAATTTGCTCGGGAACGCGGCAAGTGATTGCCCTTCAGGTGCAAGACGGCGTTGTATTAAAAAACATTAACGAATCCGATTTGCCTTACTGGCACGATTACTTCTGTGCCGATACCGACTATGCCCCGATTATTTCACAACTTTCGCAGGACGCGACACTCGCGGAAGCCTGTGCTTTTGCACCGGGATTGCGGCTTTTGAAGCAGAAACCTTTCGAAACGCTCATCAGCTTTATTATTTCGCAGAACAACAACATTCCGCGAATTGCGGGGATTATCGAAAAGCTCTGCGTGTTATGCGGCGATGTCGGTGATTTCCCTGAACCGCAGGAGCTTGCCCGCTTCACAGAGGCGGATTTATCGCCGCTGCGCGCGGGGTACAGAGCAAGATATATTCTTGATGCGGCAAAAAAAGTAAATTCAGGCGAAATAAGCCTTGACAAAGTTGAACAAATGGGGTATAATAGAGCTAAGCAGGAACTCATGCGAATTTGCGGAGTTGGCTCAAAAGTCGCTGATTGTGCGTTGTTATACGGATTCGGCAAGCTTGAGGCTTTCCCCCGTGATGTCTGGGTCGAGCGTGCGATGGAGCAGTATTACCCGCAAACACTCGCTTTGCCCGAATGCGCGGCGGGCTGTGAAGGAATCGCACAGCTATTCTTGTTTCATTATATCCGCAATATCGGAGGGAATCATGCCTAAGCAATGTATTAAATGCTCAAACGAACTTAATGATACGCAGAGGTTTTGTAACCGCTGCGGAGTTCCTTGTGCGGCAGGAGAGAAGCCGCGATACTTTTTCGGCAAAGCCGCACTCGCGATTTGTTTAGTTATCATCGGGCTTTTGTCTGCGTCTACCGTAACTTTCTTGGTTCTGTTCTTGGACCAATTAAGCACATAAAAACTTAACTAAAGAAGGAGAACTCAACAATGGAAAACAAAACTGCAACCGCCATAGTCGCCCAGCTCCGCGACCGCGCCGAAAAAGCCGGCTTTGACGCGACGGGGCGTCCTTTTCTCGCGATTCAAGTAACTCTCAAGGATTTAACGGAAGACAATCTCTTCTATATCGAAATAAAGGACGATAAACTCACATTCGAGGCTGCGGAGTACGCCGACAGGCAAGCCAACATCATCATGACAAGCGAAAACTTCATGAAGATGACAAACGGCGAACTCAATTCCATGCTTGCGCTGACGACAGGCAAACTCAAAATCGAGGGCGATATTACCAAAGCTAAGGCGTTGAAGGAAATTTTTAAGAAGTAAAACAAGAGTGATTTCCCCGCAGGGCGGGCTCTGCCCGTCCGCAGGGGAATAGCTTGACTAAATTTTCAAAAAGTAGTTGACAAAGCGGTAAAAACATGATATACTATGTATG
>WQXP01000189.1 GCA_009784765.1 Oscillospiraceae bacterium
ATCAATGCCGCAGTTGAAAATGCCTTCATCATAATCGAAAATGCCTTTCGCATCAGAGTAAAGAGACAGAATCAAAAACTCGTTATCAGCCCACGAAGCCGCCGCAGAACCGCTGGGGCCGCGAACGAATGTGCGGGTGATTGTTTCGGAATACTCGGTGACTCCGCCGACAACGCGGGACGCAACCGCACTCACAGTGAAAGCAGAACGCGCCGCCTCAAGAGAGACGTTGAGGCTTCCGCTTCCTCCGGTAAAGCTCGGAATACCTGAAGGAATGCCCGAAACCCGACGTGTATTGTTGTCCCAAGTGTATGGGCGAACTCCGCCGTCATAACGGGTGAGGGCAGTATGCCCAATCGTTTGCCCGCTGACTGCGCGGGTGAAAACGCTCCCCGCACTCGGATTGGCATTAACAAGCCCACTCCCACCCGCGTCTCCGCGTGCAGAGGTGTTTCCGCTGGTGGTGTAGTGAATAGTCGCGGAAGGGTCGGGAACGCCGCCCACAGTCGCGAAGAGGTGCAGCTCAAAACTGCCCGTGTAGAATCCGCCGTGAACATTGGTGGCAGAGTCATAATTCGCGCCGTCGCGGAAGCGAACCCTGAACCGCCCGTTGAGGTCGTCATCGTCCTCACGGTCAGTTGCCCCTGCGGCAGAAACCTCGCCGATTAACCCCGCGTCTTTGAGGGGAAGAGTCATCTCACCGAGAACAACGCCCACCGCCATTGCGACGAACGTCAATACGGCAATCACCCTGCGGGTTACGAGTTGCATAGCATTATTTTTTTTCATAATTAAATACCTCCTTTTTGGCATCGTATTCGAAACAAAGTTTCTCTTCACTTATATACTATCTTAATATTATAGCATATTTGTCAAGAAAAATCTATATACATAGTTTACAAAAATTATACACATTTTTTGTGCAATTTCACCAAAGAACGTCTAAAGGCTTACAATGGTAACTCCGTCCTCACCCTCCCCGAATTTACCGAGGCGATATTCACCTATGCGCTTATCGCGGTGGAGTTCATCATGAACTGCTCGCCGAAGCGCGCCTGTGCCTTTGCCGTGTATTATCGTCGCCGAGTGGATATGGTTCATGACACACGAGTCTATGAACAAATTCACCGCTTGGACGCCTTCGTCGATGGTTTTCCCGCGAATGTCAAGCTCTGTTCCGCGATAAGAACCGGCCCCCGAATGGCTTGCACTCGATTTACCCGACGACGAAACACGTACTTTTTCGCCATTGAGTGTAACCTTAGAAGCCGTCGCACCGTCTTTCTTGGAGGCTAATCGCAGGCTTGAAACATTGGTTTTCATCTTGACTATGCCGACTTGCACAGTGCAGTTCCCGCGTGAATCCGGTGCGGTAATCACTGTGCCTTCCTTGCCGGTTTCAATTACAATGACTGTATCGTACCGCTTCAAAGCTTTACCGCCTGTCGATTGTCCGTTGTCAACTGTCATCTGCGCATCAACGGGATTTGCAGAGTCGTGAAGTTTGTTCAGTGCGGCGTTCATTCGCGAACGCAGTGCCTTCGCATTGGCAGAATCATTGTTGCGTTTCGCTTCGTCCAACTCGTCTAAAAGCGCATTCCCGCTTGCCCGAACGCTCTCAACAATTGAGAGTGCCTGTTGCCGCGCGATTGCCATTTCCTTCTCCCGCTTCGCCGCGAACGCTTCGTTCTCCCGCTCTAACTTTGCGGTGAGTTCTTTCGCTTCTCTCTCGCTGAACGCCACGCTTTCTTTGAGTGCGTCAACTTCCCGCCGCGAGTCTTCCAAAGCCGCGATTACGGTATCGAACCGCCTGTCTTCACTGGAAACGAGCCTTTCGGCACGGGCGACAACATCGTCTTGCAATCCGAGCCGCCGTGCAATCGCCAGCGCGTTGGATTTCCCCGGCGCGCCTGTAATCAGCCTGTAAGTCGGGCTGAGGGTTTCCAAGTCAAATTCGCAGGAAGCGTTCTGAACGCCGGGGGTTTCAAGGGCGTAAATCTTGACTTCCTTATAATGCGTCGTCGCGATGATTAAACACCCGCGTTCCTTGAGATACTCCAAAAGCGCGACTGCCAACGCACCGCCTTCAGCGGGGTCAGTCCCCGAGCCGAGTTCGTCAAGCAAAACTAAATCCCCCGCCTTTGCCGCCGCCAGAATTTGCACGATATTGTTCATGTGGGACGAGAAAGTGGAAAGTGATTGCTCTATACTCTGCTCGTCGCCGATGTCTGCGAAAACTTCCCCGAAAATGCCGACTCTTGAGCCGTCTGCGGCGGGAATCATAAGCCCGCACCGCGTCATAAGCACAAGCAGCCCCGCAGTTTTCAGCGCGACTGTTTTTCCTCCTGTATTCGGACCGGTTATGACAACAGTTGACAATTGACAATTGACAGTTGCCGGTTGCGCGTCAGTTGCCGGTTGCTTGTCCGCAGAAAGCTGCCCCACCGCTATGTCAACAGGTACGATTTTGTCAGGAGCAATCAGCGGATGCCGCGCCTTGCGAAGCTCAAGGACAGGTTCTGCCGCAAGTTCGGGAATCGTCCCGCGCATTTTCGCTCCGAAATTCGCCTTAACGAAACAAAGCTCGAGTTTTATACAAGCGGTAAATCCCGCTGTGATGTTTTCCGACACGACGGCACACGCCGCAGAGAGCATAGCGACTATCCTGTCGATTTCGTCTTTTTCCTGCGATTTCAGTACGCGAATCTGATTATTCGCCTCTACCACCCCCATAGGCTCAACGAACAGCGTCGCGCCGCTCCCGGACGTGTCGTGAACTAATCCGGGAACTGCGTTCTTATGCTCAACTTTGACAGGGATTACAAACCGCCCGTCCCGCTGAGTTACGATGCTCTCCTGCAGATATTTCTTCGTGTCCTCTCCGCGAATGAGCTTGTCAAGCCGTTCCCGTATGAGCA
>WQXP01000190.1 GCA_009784765.1 Oscillospiraceae bacterium
ACACCGATAACACCGATAACGGTGACCGCAATCTGCAACTTCACGGAACGCCGGACCCTAACCTCAAGCCTATGGAGTTTCCGCAAGACCCTGTTCAAATCACACTCGGAAACCAAGGAATTACCGACACGCAACTCCGTGATTTGATTGCAAGCGGTGAAATTCCTGCAAACACACACAGCCTCGGGATTAGCGGCAATCAAATAACCGATATTTCGCCCTTAGTTGAACTCAAAGAGCTTATTTCGCTGAGCATTGCAGACAATCAAGTTAGCGACCTTTCGCCCCTTGGCGAACTTAAAAACTTAGGCTCACTGATTGCGTCGGGCAATCTTATTACTGACCTTACGCCTCTTTCGTCTCTTGAGAAGCTCATGGTTTTGCACGTGCCGAATAACCAAATCGCTGATGTTACGCCGCTTATGGCTATGAGTACGCTCACGAGCGTTAATGTTTTCAACAACCGCCTTTCGGCTGAGCAAATTGAAGAGTTAAAAAACGCTTTGACTGACACCACTGTGATTAGCTAAGTTTTTTGTCGAAAGCTATTGACAAAGCTATGATTTTCGTGTACAATAAAAATAAGGCAAAAGAAGAGCTAAGCCCAAAGGACGGGCTTTGCACGTCCGGAGGGCGAATCTTGACATCAGCTAAGTCTTACAAATTACGCTTTGAAAGGAAATACAGAAAATGTCAACCGATATTTTGTTAGAAAGTGGTACGAATGAACTCGAGATTATGGAGTTCACCATTGCCGGAGACTCTTTTGGCATAAACGTAGCGAAAGTTACCGAAATTATGCAGTATAAACCCGTGCGGAAAATGCCGCATTCCCACGCGAGCATTGAGGGCGTGTTTAAGCCCCGTGATAAAATCATCACCGTGTTTGACCTCGCGAAGTATCTCGGGTTTCCTCCTTGCGAAAATAACAGCCGCGACGTACTTATGATTACGGGGTTCAACAACCTCAACGTCGCGTTCCATGTTCATGCTGTTGAGGGGATTCACCGTATCAAATGGAGCGATATTGAAAAGCCCGACAGCACTGTCTATGGCGGCGATGAAAGTGTCGCCACGGGGATTGCGAAAATCGGTGACAGGCTGATTACTATTGTTGACTTTGAGAAAATCGTGTCGGACATTAACCCGGAAACAGGAATCCAGCTTACGGAACTCGAATCACTCGGCCCGCGTGAACGCAGCGGCAAACCTGTAATCACCGCCGATGACTCGACTTTCTTGCGCAAGACAATCACAGGCGCGCTGAAAACCGCAGGTTACACCAACATTAAGTCATTCTCTGACGGTAAAGAAATCTGGGATTTCTTGCTTTCCGCGCGGGACAGGTGCATTGAAAAAGACCTGCCAATCGAAACAGAAGTAGCTGCTGTCATTTCTGATATTGAAATGCCTATGATGGACGGGCATCACCTCACGAAGCTTATTAAAGACGATAAGGTTCTGCGCAAAGTCCCTGTAATCCTTTTCTCGAGCCTTATTGACGAGCCTATGCGAGTCAAGGGAGAGAAACTCGGCGCGAATGCACAGCTTTCTAAGCCCGAAATCGGGAACTTAGTCGCGACTTTAGACAAGCACATTCTTTAATAGTCGTTATGGCGCAGTGGTTTCACTGCGCCTTTTTGTAACCACCGCCCGATATTGAAAGGAGAACAATCATGAAAAGACAACTTTTTGCTTTAATTTTGGCTTTTGCTATGGTTTGCGGAATAAACCACCCCGCCCCTGCGGGGGCATCCCTCCAAGGGAGGGGATTGGGGTTGGTCGCGGTGTCCGCGTCTGCGGCGGAAAGCGAGCGTGTTCTCATGTATGTTGAACGCGGGGTAGAATCTTTGCGCCCGTGGATGTATCCATGGTCGCCGTGGTGTCCTTGTTCCGGCGGCATGAAATCAGTTCGGCTTATGTCGCTGAGAGAGCATTGTACCGAAACGGACAGTGTGATTATTACTACGCGCACTGCCGCTAAGCGACATCATAACGGCGACATCATTGAAGCTTGCCCGAGGCACTCCGACTACTTCACGAATGAGGTGCGCTCCGAGCCTTTCGTAATCGGCAGGTGTACTTGGCTGTGGTGTCGAACTTGCCATCGGGAGGGCAGCAAAGCCCCCGACGACGCTGTTGTTGTCTGCCTTGGCTGGGGCGATGTCGGCGGGGTTGAAGCTACTGATAGGATGTGGTCGTACTACCCTGTGAATAACACTCGCTTAGCACAGCTTGTTTCGAGCGGGCGCATTCCTGCGAATGTTACGCACTTGCGCTTGCATTCTAACGCAATCAGCGACCTCACGCCGCTGTCAACGCTGACGGACTTAGTCTGGCTTGATTTAGAGCAAAACGAAATCAGCGACCTCACGCCGCTTTCGACGCTGACTAACCTTGAACGCCTCGACCTTGACTACAACGGTGATATTGATGACCTTTCGCCGCTATCAACTCTCGTCAACATGATTGAGCTTGACATTAACTCAAACCAAGTTACCGACCTTTCACCGCTGATGACTATGGCTAAGTTAGAGCGGCTTGACCTCAAGGGGTCGATAGTTACTGACCTCACGCCCCTTGCAGGGCTGACGAATCTGTGGGAACTCGAGCTTAATTTCAGTATGGAAGTCTCGGACATTTCGCCCCTCGCGAATTTAACGGCTATGCGGCGGCTTACTCTTTCCAACACGAATGTTACAGACATTTCTGTCCTCGCGAATTTTACGCAGTTGGAACGCTTGGAATTAACCAATGTGCCTGTCGTGAACGCCGATTTGAGCGTGCTTTACAACCTCACGAAGTTGCAACGGCTTACTATTCGCGGCATTCCGGGGCTTGGTGTGCGGACAGTCTTTGAACTCGTAGATGCGCTGCGCGAATTGGAGGAGGCTCCTCCTTTTGC
>WQXP01000191.1 GCA_009784765.1 Oscillospiraceae bacterium
TGCGTACTATGATAATGCTGGATACATCTCCTCTGTGTGCCCAAATGTTTGACAGGCACTTCAATACGATTGACTGCAACAAAGCGGTTGTAGAACTCTACGGCTTCAGCGACAAGCAGCAGTTCAAAGAAGGTTTCATGGGATTATGCTCCCCTGAATTTCAACCTGACGGACGGCTTTCGCAGGAGAAGGCAAAAGAACAGATTGCACTCGCCTTTGAACGCGGACGCGTTGTGTTTGAATGGCAGCATCAAATACCCTCTGACGGTACTACTTTTCCTGCTGAAATTACACTTGTTCGAACAAGGTATGACGATGACGATGTAGTTGTCGGTTATACGAAAGATTTGCGGGAACATAAACGCATGATGCAGTTAATCGACAGGGCGTATTCTACCATGACAACTATGTTTGAATCAAATCCGCATATAAACATATTGTTTGATGATGAGTTCAACTTAGTTGACTGTAACCCCGCCGGGCTCAAGTTTATGAGCTGTGATACCAAATCAGAGCTGCTGAGCAGTTTTGCACAGCGTATGGCCGTATTCATGCCGGAATTTCAGCCCGACGGACGGCGTACTCTGCCTTTGTCGGAAAGACTCGCCATTACTGCAAGAGATGGCTATCACAAAATCAGTTCGGTTATTTATTTAGGCGGGAAGGCAAAACATCTTGATTTGGAAATGAAAAAGATTCCTTACGAGGACAGCTTTGCTATTGCTGTTTATGTTCAGGATTTGACCGAAATAAAGACGCTTCAGATTAGCTTAGAGAACGAACGCACCATGCTGCAGCTTATGTTCGATTCCAGCCCTGACCACATTTTCTGTAAGGATATGGAGTTCAACTATACGCGCTGTAACGAAAGCTTGCTGAAGCATCATCAAATAACCAAAGATGACTTGATTGGAAAAGACGATGAGACCGGCCTCGGCGTTTCGCAAGACATTGCACGAGAATTTCGGGTTTCGGATAGTGCTGTGCTGAGTGACAGAATGACAACTGTCTATGACGAAAAGGTTCCTGCCTCTGACGGGAGTATGCGGCTTTTCGAAACGATTAAGGTTCCCCTTGTGCTTCACGGCGAAGTTACGGGGATTATGGGGATTGCCCGTGATATTACGGAGCGTAAGGCTATGGAAGTTGCCGCGCAAAGTGCGAATCGTTCAAAAAGCGTATTTTTAGCTAATATGAGCCATGAAATCAGGACACCGATGAACAGCATAATCGGGTTCTCGGAACTTGCGCAGGGCGATGTTATCTCGGACAAGACACGAATGTATCTTGCTAACATTCAGGAAAGTGCCCAGTGGCTGCTGAAAATCATTAACGATATACTTGACATTTCTAAAATCGAGTCAGGCAATATTGTGTTGGAGAAGCTTCCTTTTAATTTGCCTGATGTTTTTTCTCATTGCCAGTCTGCGATTATACCCAAACTCGATGAAAAAGGGATTATGCTTTATTGCTACGCCGAACCTTCGGTGGGGAAAAAGCTCCTCGGTGATTCTGTGCGATTGCGGCAAATCATTATGAATTTGTTGTCTAACGCTGTTAAGTTTACTAATTCCGGCACGATTAAGTTTCTCGCCTCCATTGTCGCCTCTTGCGGAGACAAGGTTACTATTCAATTTGAAATCAAAGACATCGGAATCGGCATGACGGCTGAACAAATCGCGAAAATATTCAACCCTTTCACACAAGCTGAGGACAGCATTACACGAAGATTCGGCGGTACGGGGCTCGGACTTACGATTGTGAAGAACATCGTCGAGTTAATGGGCGGAACGCTCAGTGTCGAGAGTACACCGGGGGTTGGCAGCAAGTTCAGTTTTGAACTGCAATTCGATTTGATTGACGAAGCTGATATTCCTCATGACAAAATTGTACTCAATGATTTTGAACGCCCTAACTTCAGCGGTGAGGTGCTGGTGTGCGAGGATAACATCTTAAATCAGCAGGTTATATGCGACCACTTAGGGCGGGTGGGCTTAAAAGCCGTTGTGGCGAGCAACGGCAAGGAAGGCATCGACATTGTTGCTGAGCGCATCAAATCCGGCACGCGAATGTTTGATTTAATTCTCATGGACATTCATATGCCTGTTGTTGACGGATTAGACGCCGCTGCAAAAATCACGGCTTTGGGTGTGAAAACCCCTATTGTGGCTTTAACGGCGAACATTATGTCTAACGATGTGGAGCTTTACAAAACCAGCGGAATGTTCGATACAATCGGGAAGCCTTTCACGGCACAGGATTTGTGGCGGTGTTTGGCGAAATATATCCCTGTTGAAAGCTATACTGCCATTGACAGGCATCGTCATGCGGCTGAGGAAAGCAAGGCGTTGAAAGCGATGAAGCTCAATTTCGCGAAAAACAATCAAAATGTGTATGACTCTCTTGTTTCGGCGGTCAAGGGCGGCGATACTAAATTGGCACACAGATTGGTTCATACGCTCAAGAGCAATGCGGGGCAAATCGGACGAAAACAACTTCATGAGGCGGCAAGCAAGGTCGAGGCTTCGATTTTGAAATCAAACTCTCTGCTTAATCTCAGTGATGAGAATCTGCAAAGCCTCAAGGCTGAGTTGGAAGGGGTTCTTCGGGATTTGGCTCCGCTGCTGAAAGACGCCCAAGAGCAAATCGAGTCACGGAGCAAAGATTCGCCTGCACTTCTCGGCTGTGCGGAAATTTGTGCATTATTTGAGGAGTTAGAGCCTCTTTTGAAATCCAACAGCACGAAATCTTTGAAATTCGTTGACAGGCTGTACGGCGTACCTTTATCAGAGGATTTGATAACCAATATTGAGGGCTGCAAATTCTCTGACGCTCTCTCTGCACTTGAAAAGCTAAGGAAGGAATCGGGTATTTGACATGGCTTCAACA
>WQXP01000192.1 GCA_009784765.1 Oscillospiraceae bacterium
AAGTATCTTTCGGGGGCACGAAGCTTGGTGTAATTGCCCCGCTCGAAATAATTCCAACTGTCCCAGCCTGCGTCAAGGTGAACCCAGCGCGATTCGCCTTCATACCAGAACGCCGTCCACTCATGAAGGCGATTTTCGGTGCGAAGTGCCGCAGGTTCGTTTACAGACACTGCACTTCCCATTATTGTAATCGCCTTAAATCCCAAAGAGTTGAGCAGAGCCGCCGTCAGATTAGCATAACCCGAGCAAATCGTTTTACGAGTATCCAAAACATTGCTGAGTGCAATTACGTCGCCGATTAGCTCAGGTGTGCTTGCAATATCGCGCGAATCACGGTCGTAGTGAATATTCGCAGATACCCACCGTGCGACAGCGCGTGCTTTTTCATAGTCGCTGTTCATTCCTGCAGTGATTTCGCCCGAGAGCCGCTGAATTTCCGCGAGGGTCGCGACAGCGTCTTGCCGCGAACCGTTCGGGCCGACTAAGTATTGCGCCGTAACCGCAAGGGGAGTCGTCATGTAATTCTCAGTGTTAAGTGTGTGCTTGTCTTCGAGTTCGGTGGTGCCGAAATTCCACCCGTTCCCATTGCGGTATACGCGGTAATCAAAGGTGTCGTTGTTATTGAAAGTAAGACGCATTCTGTATGCCCCGTCACTTGCCGCGCCTTGGAAAGAAGCGGTGAAACTGCCGTCCGCATTAACAGCAAGCGTATTTCGGACACTGTTTTGCACGACGACATTCCCTGAGATATTAACCACAGCAAAGCTGACAAGGCGAGACTGCGCCCCTGCGTATCTGCCCTGTACCTCGATTGTGTCGCCGTTTGCGGTGAAAACCGCATAGCGGGACGGGTCGCGAGTAGTCGCGAAGGTGTCGCGAGGGGTTGCGGCGACAGTTACTGATGTAACGCTAATGAGCATAGCCACAGCGAGAACCAGTGTTAAAACAGAAGATAATAACTTTTTCATGAGTATATTATACCACACACTCTTGACAAAGTCAATAGATTGTGCTACAATAATTTCATGAAAGTATTAGGAATTGATTTCGGCGATGTCCGCACGGGAATCGCCGTCAGTGATGCAGACGGGATTATAGCAATGCCGCTCACGGTTATCATCGAGAAAAAACGCGCCGCGTTAATCGACAAAATTGCGCAAATCGCCGAAGAGCAGGGGGTCGGCGCGCTTGTCGTGGGCAATCCTGTCAACATGAACGGCACTCGCGGCGAAAGGAGCGAGCAGTACGAAAAAATCGCGGATTTGCTCCGCGAACGCCTCGGGCTGCCCGTAACAATGTGGGACGAGCGGCTGAGTACTGCTCATGCGTATTCGGTCATTAACATGGGAAGCACTAAAGGCAAAAAGCGACGTGAAAACATTGACGCAGTCGCGGCGTCGCTGATACTCGAGTCATATTTAGGCAGCCTTGCGAATAAAATGTAGAAATAAATCAGAAAGGGACATATTGACTAAAGTAACTGTCTACTGTCAATTGTCAACTGTCAACTGCCATGACTTGTTGTTTTGAAGACCTTCGCAATAAAGAAATAATCCATGTAAAAACGGGGAGCAAAATCGGATACGTAGACGATGTCGTGTTCGAAACACGCACTGCGAAAATTTGCCACTTGATTGTCCACGGTCGCTCAAGATTTTTCGGGCTGTTCGGGCGGGACGATGATTTTTTGATTCCCTGGAACGATATAGACATAATCGGCGGAGATACAATCTTAGTGAGTTGCGATTTCCCGCAGCTTCAGTTAGAGATGCAAGGAGGAAGCACGCACAGTGGCTATAGTGCAAATTCCACAAAAAACCGCTCGAAATTCCTCGGAAATTTGGCAAGATAGCCAAACAAAAAAATCTTGCATTTTTGCCGAAATTATGGTATAATAGTAAAAGTGCGATTTTTCGTGCTAAAAATCTGCACGCGGTGAGTCCTTTATGAAGACAAATCATCGCGGAAGCAAAATAAAGGAGAAAGAAAATGGCAGTAGTATCCATGAAACAGCTTCTTGAAGCGGGTGTTCACTTCGGGCACCAAACAAGGCGCTGGAATCCCAAAATGGCTCCGTATATTTTCACGGAGCGGACAGGTATCTATATCATAGACCTGCAGAAAACAGTCCGCAAACTTGACGAGGCGTATATGTTCGTTCGCAAAGTCGTCGAAGAGGGCGGCGAAATCCTGTTCGTAGGAACGAAGAAGCAAGCGTCGGACTCTGTTCGCGAAGAAGCTCTGCGTTGCGGTTCGCATTTCGTGAACGCACGTTGGCTCGGCGGAATGATGACCAACTTCAAGACAATCAAAATGCGTATTCGCAGGCTTGAGCAACTCAAGCAAATGCAAGAAGACGGAACTTTTGATTTGCTCCCGAAAAAAGAAGTCATCAAACTTAACCTTGAGATTGAAAAGCTCGAGAAGTTCTTGGGTGGAATCAAACACATGACGAAACTCCCCGGGGCGTTGTTCATCGTTGACCCCAAGAAAGAAAAGAACGCTGTTCTCGAAGCACGTAAACTCGGTATTCCTATAGTCGCCATTGTTGACACTAACTGTGACCCTGACGAGATTGACTATGTAATCCCCGGCAACGATGACGCCATTCGCTCGGTGAAACTCATTGCAGGTGCGATGGCTAATGCAGTAATAGAGGCTCGTCAAGGACAAGCGGGTGAGCAGGAAGCGGCGGCGAAAGCTAACGAAAGCGAAACAGAAGACGGAGGAAATCAGTAGTATGTTCAAACCACAAGATGTAAAACAACTCAAAGACCTGACCGGGTGCGGCATGATGGACTGCAAAGCAGCTCTGCAAGAGACCGGCGGCGATATGGATAAAGCAATCAAGCTTCTGC
>WQXP01000193.1 GCA_009784765.1 Oscillospiraceae bacterium
AAGCCTGCGTCAATCTGCGCGATTGTATCAACCGTTCCCGCAATGTTAATCCTCACGGGATTATTGTGGTAGACGTTCTCAAGGCAGTTGAAGAACACCCGCCACTCGGGGCTGTCGTCATACATCTTTATTTCCTGAGCAATAATCCCCTGCTCTTTCGCGACTGTTTCTTCCGTAAAATGAGGGCTTTGAACAAAATCAAGAAGTATTTCAAGATTACGCTCAAAATCCTGCGTACTTTTGAAGAGATAGGCAGTTTTGTCAAAGCTTGTGAATGCGTTTGCGCTTGCGCCTGTTTCGGCATAGAGCTTAAACACGTCGCAGTCTTCGTTCTCGAAAAGCTTGTGTTCGAGAAAATGCGCAATTCCCGCAGGAACGCTCACGAAATCATCGTCATTGCAGGTCTTGAAAGTCGTATCCACAGAGCCGTATTTAGTCGCGAACAGCGCGAATGCAGACGAAAACTTCGGCATGGGGCACAAACAAATCGTCGCGCCGCTTGCGTGTTTAATCCGCGTATATTGCTCCCCGAGCCTCTCATTTGTTATGATTTGTTTGCTCACTTATCCACCTCCGCTGTTACGTCTAACACATACACCGTATCAAGAACCACGCTCTTTGCCGCTGCGACAATCCGCGCCTTATCTGCCGCGACTTTGCTGTACCGCTCTATCGCCTCTGCAGGCGTGATTACGTCGCAAAGATAGATATGGGTCAAATACCATGTTTTCAGCCCCGAAAGGCTGTCGCCGACTGCTTTGAAGTCATTCTCAATCGAGAGCATGGCGTGGTTGATTTCAAGCTCCCCGAAGCTCCCTTCTTGCATTGCCGTAAGCTGAGCGCAAATCTCGTCGCGAGTTTTGCCGATGTTGTCGCTTTCCACACCGCACTCTGCGAAAACGACATTCTTTGCGCGATTATACTTCGCCCAGCAGTAGTAGCAGAGAGAAAGCTTCTCGCGGACGTTCTCAAACAGCTTAGAGGTCGGCGTTCCGCCGTAAATCTTAGTCATGAACGAAATTGCGTCGTAATCTCCGCAGAACTCACCATCGTCGCTCACACACTTGAACCCGAGAACCATCTTGCTCTGATTAACGTCGAGTGTTTCGGTATGCTCAAGGAGCTGTGATTTAAGGGGGCTTGCGCTTGAGAAGCAGTCCTGTACACTTCCGCGCGAAACAGCCGCAAAAGCATCACTGATGAGCTTTTCGGCAGTGTTAAAATCATTACAACCCACGCAGAGGATTTCCACTCGCGCAGTTTCGAGAAGCCTGCAATACGCGCCGTAAAGCGATTTCGCTGTTACTGCCGCCACACCCTCAAGGGTACCCGCAGGAGAAACAGCAGCAGGTTCGCTTTCGAGCAACAATCGCGAGGCTTGCCTCAGCGAATACAACCGCTTATCGTTGAGTTCTGCTTCTATATCATCAGTGCAAGACTGCTTTTCGTTCTCAACAACAGCCCCATTGAACGCGCTGTCTTGCCCGTGATTTTCTGTGAGCGGCGTAAAAAGGCACTCAAGCAGAATTTGCACACCCTCACTCGTGATGTCTTCGCCCTCAAGGGCATAACGAGTATCAAGGGTTTTAATCGCGATTTCGACACACTGGGTATCACCCATAGCAGTGGTTGCCCCCGAAAGCCCCGCCCCGTAAAGCTCCGCGAGTTTTGCGTTAAGCTTAGACAAATCAGGGTAAGCCCTGCAAGAGTTAGTCAACACCCCCGGAATTACCGCATTAAGCGACACCGTTTCATCGCTGAGCTGTGTCAAGAAATTCACCGATATGAGGTTCTGCTTAAACCGCGAGTCGGTTATTTTGCTGAAATATACGCCGTCGGCGATTTGTTTTCTGTTAAGCACGTTTTTTCTCCTAATCTCTATAAGCTGTACTTAGTATACCATAAAAAAAACAAACTGTCAATACCTTAATTCAGGTGGGATTACTTGGGAATGTCTTCGAGGGGCATTTTCCTGCTGATGCTCCAGTAAGCTAAAGACAGCGCGATTCCCCCGATGATGTTCCCCACAGTAACCGCGCCGAGATTAGCCCACATTGCCGCAAAAGTGAAGCTCTGCCCGAGTACGCCCGCGCCTGTTTGCGCCCCGAGAGTAAACAGCGTCATATTAGCAACCGAGTGTTCGAAGCCGCAGATAACAAAGAGATAAATCGCCCAAAAGATTATAATAAGCTTTCCGCTTTCGCTTTTCATGCGATAGACCGACCAAACAGCGGCGCATACAAGCAGATTGCAGAAAAGCCCTCTGATTAGCAGTGAATCAAACCCCGGGGAGGTTTTAACGATGATTGTGTCAACAGTTGCCATTAACAAGTCCGCCCGAAGATAGCCCGTCCCCTTAAAGAGCAGTGCAATCAGGGCAGAACCCGCGAAGTTGCCTATGTAGCAGAGGGTGCAAAGCCCCGCCCCGTCACGGAGGCGGACTTTCTTCCGTGCAATCCCTGCAGTCATGACGAATACGTTCCCTGTGAATAGTTCTGCCCCTGCGAAGACAACAAGGCTGAGGGCTGCCGCAAAGCTCGCCCCCTGGAGGATTTTCAGCCCCACGAAGTCTTGCAGCATTCCTGCCATAATCAAAGTTGCGATTACGCATAAGCCCACGTATATTCCCGCAAGCATAGATGAAACAAAGTACGCAATCTTATCGGTTTTGTAAAAGCCGACTTTTTTTTGGGCGGCACTTACTACCAAATCATATCCGTTATAAATCAAGATTATGTCCTCCTCCAATAACTGTCGATTGTCCATTGTCAACTGCCAATACCCGTGCCAGATACTCTCCCGTAAAAGATGACTTACAAGCCGCGATTTCTTCG
>WQXP01000194.1 GCA_009784765.1 Oscillospiraceae bacterium
AGCTGCTTCTTGAATCATAGGTTTAGTGGGCGGCTCAAGGGTAATTAAAACCCCGAATGCGGCATTCTCGCGGCTGATTACGTGAGCAAAATCGCGAATATCAGGCGAACCGACTTTGCCCGACTTCACCTGAAACACATTTGTCATCTCTCCCCTACAACTTCATTAAATCAGTTGACAGGTACTTCTGAACCATAAGGGCGATTTTGAAAACAATCGCGTCTTCGAACTCGCGAAGGTCAAGCCCCGTGAGTTTCTTGATTTTGTCAAGCCTGTACACGAGGGTGTTTCTGTGAACGAAAAGCTTCCGCGATGTTTCCGATACGTTGAGGTTGTTATCGAAAAATTTCTGGATAGTGAAAAGCGTTTCATGGTCAAGGTTGTCAACCGAACCTTTCTTGAACACTTCCTTGAGGAACGTGTCGCATAAGGTCGTGGGGAGGTGATAAATCAGCCGCGCAATCCCGAGGTTGGAATAGCTGATGATGCTTTTGTCCGTGTCGAACACTTTGCCGACTTCAATCGCCATCTGCGCTTCTTTGAAAGAGCGGGCAAGCTCTTTTATTCCCGTAACAGGCCCGCCGATTCCTACGTTGACGCGGGTGAAAAACTCTCCCGAAAGCGTATCCGATATACTGCGGGCGAGCTTCTCTAAGTTCTTGACATCGGCATTGTTGCGGAGTTCTTTGACTAAGACAATGTCTTTTTCGGTAACGCTGAACACGAAATCTTTATTCTTGTCCGGAAAAAGATTCTGGATAATCTCAAAAGAAGAAATATCCGTAGCGGTGATAATGTTGATTAAAAAAACGACGCGGTTGACGTTCATGTTGAAGTTCAGTTCCCGCGATTTTATGCCAACATCTCCGGGGAGGACGTTGTCAAGGATTATATTCTTGATGAAGTTGTTGCGGTTATACTTTTCGTCGTAATACTGCTTAATCAGCCCGAGGGAAATCGAAATCATCAGTGCGTGATTGGCGGCAAGTTCATCGTCGCCTTCTACGAAGACGGCGTACTCCGGCCGTGATGAACCTATGTTCCCGAACGGCTTGTATGTAAAGCCGCCGCGAACGAAAGGCGAGGTTGATTCGAACTCGTCTATATCTAACGCGAAGAACTCGTTCCTGCTGCCGACTTTTTCGGGGGAACTGCCGGCTATCATAACAGCAGTTTCGTCGATAATCCCGAACTCTCTGCCGCTTAACGCCTCGCGCATTTGCATTACTGCACCTTGAAATAATCTGTTTGACATAATTTTACACCTTTCTTGCAACTCGGGTGACTCTCCCTTGTATTCTTTTCGAATTAACGGGCGCGTTCGAGTATATACTTAGTTATATTATAGTACATTTTCACAAAAAAAGCAAGCCTTTTCGCGAAAAATTTGAGAAAAATGCAAAGTTTTTTTAGATACGAAAATTTTACACTGGCATTACATTTATTTTACGGACAAATCATAAATTATATGGTATAATAGAAAAAGAATAGCAAATCCGCTTCGGCGGGCTTTGCCCGTTCAGAGGATTGCTTGACACAAGGAATAGTATTAACAACACGCGAATAAGGAGGAACGCTATCATGAAACCAAAATTTGCCGCTGTAATCGACATTGGCTCGAGCGTAGTGCGAATGCACATTTCTCAGTGGCACGGCGACAGCATAACAGAACTTGACATACTCGAAAAGCCCACGCAAATCGGGAAGGAGGTTTTCGGCGGAGGCAGTATCAGCGCAGACACCGCGAAAAACCTTTCAGAGACCCTTGCAGGCTTCTGCGAAAAAGCACGTGAATACGGAATCAACACCGTTCACACAATCGCGACGACTGCCCTGCGTGAGGCGGCGAACCGCGAATACATCACCGATTATATCGCAACACGCAACAAACTCACCATCAATATCCTTGAAGACATTGAGGCAGGGGCCCTTCTTACAGGGGCACTCAAGAACATGATTTGTGAAAAAAGCCGCTCTAAATCACCGCTGATTATTTATGGCGGTTCAGGAACGGTGGACTTTGAACTGCTCAATGGCGAGCAGACTGTTCTCACCCACAGCATTCAGACGGGCTTGCTCAAAATCACCGAAATGATGAGGGAGGTAGCAGAGTTCTCCCGGCACCCGGAAATCATGGCAACGGAGTATATCGACACCTTTCTTTCACGCAAGAACCGCATGAAAGACTTGCTGGGCGCGAATGCAATCGTATTCGGGACAGGCGACCTTACCCCCCTCACCAAGTTTTTTGGGATTAAAGCAGGCTCAAAGCATGATTTAGACGAAATGTTCAAAATCGACGCGAAAACGCTGCTTACTGCATATGAGTCTTACACGTCGCTTCCTTTCACGCAAATCTGCCGCGAATATTCGCTGACAACCTCTCAAGGAGAATCGTTATTCGCGATGATGACTTTGCTGGCGGCGTTCCTGAAACATATCAAAGCCAAAGAAATCCACTGTATTCGCATAACACAAGGCGCGGCGGTGATTGACTCAATCCTTCGCCCTGCTTCACGCAAGCTGATTAACGACCGCCTTTACTCCGGCGCATTGTCTTCAGCCCATGACTTGGCGGCACGGTATTACTGCGACCTCGACCACGGTAACTACGTTTCTGATTCAGCTTTGATGCTTCTGCGGGAGCTTGGTGATATTTTTCCTGTCAGCAAGAAGCAGGGGCTTTTATTGCATATTGCGTGTGTTCTTCACGAAGCGGGGCATTTCACCAACTCAAAGAACTCGCGCAAGTCGGCTTTTCATTTGACCAAAGATGCGCATATCTATGGATTGAGTGAGCATGAAACTCTGCTGATTGCGAATATCA
>WQXP01000195.1 GCA_009784765.1 Oscillospiraceae bacterium
ATATCGAACAAGTGAAGACAAAATCCTGCTTTTCCGCCCCGAGAAAAACTTTGCACGTATGAACGTGTCTGCAGAGCGTTCGGTAATCCCGCCCATTGACGAGGAATTCGCCCTCAAAGCCCTGTGTGAGTTAATCAAGACCGATTGTGATTGGGTTCCGCGAGCTGTCGGCGCGTCATTGTACTTGCGCCCTTTTATCATAGCGGTAGACCCGTTCTTAGGGGTTCGCCCTGCGGACAAATACTACTTCATGATTATCATGTCCCCCGTCGGCGCGTATTATCCCACAGGCTTGAACCCCGTCAGTATCGCGGTGGAAGAGAACTATGTCCGCGCAGTCAAAGGCGGAATGGGGTATGTCAAAGCCGGAGGGAACTACGCCGCGTCGCTTATGGGGCAGAAGACTGCTCAAGCGGCGGGGTATGAGCAGGTTCTCTGGCTTGACGGAGTCGAACGCAAGTATATCGAAGAAGTCGGCTCTATGAACGTGTTCTTTGTAACTTCGGGCAAACGGGACTGCGTCCCTTGCCCTGCGTGCGGTGGGGAAATCCCGCTCGCTTGCGAGCCTGATTACTCTGATATTGAGATAATCACGCCTGAACTCACAGGCTCTATTCTGCCGGGAATTACGCGAATGTCGGTTATGGAACTCTGCGCTAAGTGGGGGGTTCGCGTTACTGAGCGGAAACTTGCCGCCGATGAAGTCGTCGAACTTCACAAAGCAGGAAGGCTGCGCGAAATTTTCGGAACAGGAACGGCAGTAGTCATTTCTCCGGTCGGGACGCTGAAAATGGGAGAACAAGTCTTGCAAATCAATGACGGTAAAATCGGAGAGCTTTCGCAAAAGCTTTATGACACACTTACAGGGATTCAGTACGGGCGGCTTCCCGATGAATCAGGTTGGACTTACGAGGTAAAGTAGGCGATTATTCAGGCACAAAGGGAGAAATCCCTGCAAAATACAAAACATAATTCAAAAGGAGAACAAATCATGAGAAGAATTAAAAGCAGACCAATCTTAAACCTTATCGCTGTTGTCGTTACTTTAGCGGTAGTAACATCTTTGTCAGTTTCGGCGAACCCCGGCGGCGGCACGGTGATTCGGCGCGGGCTTGTTACGGGTGATATTGCTGCACGTTCAGCAGCAGGTGACGCCCCTAACATCAATGACGCCCTCGAAATCTTGCGGAGCATAATCGGGCTTCCGGGTATAATCCAGAGCGACGGAACTTTCACTGTAGCAGGCGGCGGCGGAGCGTGTACTGCTTGCCCGGGGCTGCAATCGGAATTGTCCACTGCTACTGCAAACCTCACAGCGGCGCAAGCTGCCCGCACAGTGGCAGAAACCGACCGCGATTTCTGGAAGAAAATGTACGAAGACTATACCTGCGGTGTTTGCGGACAAGGAACTCCAGTATGTACAAACTGCACGAGTTTGCAAGCTCTACTTTCGCAAGCGAATACTGACCTTGAAAACGCGAAAATCCGCGAACAAAACGCGATTGCTGAAGCTAACAGCCTTCGCGCTCAACTTGCACCGTGGCAGAATCACGTATGTGAAAGCGGAAGCGGAACTCTTGACTCTCAAGGGCAGTCTTCCGGCCCTATACCTGCACACGCACCCCGCTCAGCCATAGAAGATGAAGATACCTCAAGGGCACGTATTACCGACGCGGCTCAAAACGTAGTTCATGTTCATTTTATGACAGGACGCCCTAACGACGACGGAACACCCGGACCGGGGCAAGCGACTCTCGGGGGAGTAGGCGGTATTTCACAAATCGGACCGACAGGACACTGGGTTCGCTTTAACGAAGTTGCAGAAGACGGGGAGATTATCCCCCGCAACCGTCTTACAATCAGACGCGGAGGGACTTATGTCCTTTCCGGCACCCTCCCGAGCGGCGGAATTTTCGTCAACGCATTCGACAGACCCTACAGAGACCGCAACCCTGCCACTCCTCGCGTGCAAGAGCCTGTTGTTCTGATTCTCAACGGCGTTACTATTTCTAACAACGACGGCCCTGCAATCCACGGGCGACGCGCTGAAACGCTCACGATTGTAGTTCAAGACGGAACTAACAACACCCTCAGCGACGGCGCGACTTATCTGGCATTAGCAGATATAACCGACGTTGACGCAGCCCCCGAACCCAGCGCGGTAATCTTCAGCCAGCGCGACATTATCCTTCGCGGACACGGTGCCCTTACTCTCAACAGCCACCTCAGCGAAATGAGATGGCGTCGTACAGGCGGCCCTCAAGGAACAGGCCCGAACTCGGCGACAACGCAATCACTGATTCAAGGGCGCGGAATCGAGAGCCGCGATAAAGTTTTCCTTCGCGGAGGAAACATTACCGTAAACGCCTTAGACACCGCAGTTCACGGACGGGACGGTGTTACCGTTTCGGGAGGAACGTACAACCTCAACTCGGTGCATAACAACGGCATTCGTTCCAACAACGCGACGACTTCTAACCCTGCTGTTGATAACAACACCCTCGGGAACATCGTTATCAGCAACGGCGTACTGAACTTCAATGTTAAAGACGACGCACTCAGCGCGGAACGCAGATTGTCTGTTACAGGCGGCTCAATCAGCGCAGTCAACCCGAATGCAGGCGCAGGGGATTAGTCAGTTGACAGTTGACAGTTGACAATTGACAGTAATTTGGACGGCAGGGGGCGGTGAATCGCCGTCTCCTGCTTTTTCTAAAAAAGTTTAGTATGAGGAAACAATGTATGGCTGTATTTCCCAACCCTCACCTATCTCAAAAATACAAGATTCCTTTCGATTA
>WQXP01000196.1 GCA_009784765.1 Oscillospiraceae bacterium
AATCAGCGTGAACTCACGCCCGTTCCAGTCGGCTTGTCCGTAGATTCTGTCGCGGGTAACACCCGGCGCGTCATCTACGATTGCCGTTCTGCGGCCTGTGATTTTATTAAACAACGTCGATTTGCCGACGTTAGGTCTGCCTACTATTGCTACTGTATACATAATTGTCAATTAACTCCCTGTACTTTTCCGTGATTTCCTTGTGCAACGTCGCTGAGAAGAACTCCCTGCGCTGTAAATACTCCAAGCGATTATTCGCCGCGCTGTTACTCACCCCGAAGAGCCTGCTGAGTTCGCTTGCCGCCAACCCCCGTGAGAGCCGCTTGCGCAGTTCCAGCAAAATCGGAGCAGGCATAAGAAGCTCCGACGCGAAGGCGTGTGCCTGCTTTTCCTCCGCCTCACCGTCCTGTGCGTGGGCTAAGTAAATATGTCCAAGTTCATGGGCGATTGTCCAGCGATTACGAAGCTGAGCGGATTCTGCATTCTTGATTTGCGCTGTCGTACTCGAACGGTGCAGACGCACAGCAGCGACTTCATGAGTCAAAATCGTGTGAATTCCGTGCTTATACAAAGTACAGCCGTCCGGCACTTGCTGTTTTGTGAGCGGCTTCGAACCCGTAATCTTTGCGTAATTCTGAAAGGTGTCAAACACCACACGCCTGTCGCCGAAGTCCATGCCTTCAAACTCTAAGCGGAACGCAACGCGCCTCTGCCCCAAGAGCAGCTCCCGCGCTTTGTCTGAGGCGATGCTCATGACAACAGCCCCTTAGACTTGAGGTAAACATCAAGAGTATTGTTAAGGTTGCTGAGTATAAACTCCCTGTCCTCCTGGGGAACCCCTGCAAGCTTTCGTGTGAGCATTGACACCTTTGAATCCTCACTCCCGAGAAGACAGTCCGCCGAAACATCGAAGTAATTAGCGAGCCTCTGCAACATCTGCGTGTCAGGAGTGCGCTTGCCCGTCTCCCAGTTCCCGATTGTTCCCTGCGTTACACCCATCGCCTGAGCCAAATCAATCTGCAGAACGCCCTTTTGCTCTCTGAGCGTCTTTATTCTTTGCGGAAGCATAAAATCACCCCTTTCTATGAATTATATTCTAATTATATCACAATGTGTGATATTTGTCAACGGTTTTACAAAAATTTTGTGCAATATCACGAAAAGTCATAAAAATCAAACTTTTTCCGAAAAACCTATTGACAAATATCACATTGCGTGATATTATAGTATTTAAGGACTCGTTCCGAATATATAAAAACAAAGGAGCATATAAAAATGAAAACATCAGCTAAAATCAAAACCCCCGACGACGTGGTATCTCTCTGCGAAGGAATCGCACGGGGTTACAATCGCCGCAAGAAAGACCATGAAAGCAAGAGGCTCGATATTATTTACAGCGGCGCGACCGCTTTTAGCGACCATGTCGGCGGCGCAAGAGGTAACGCGACTTCTGACCCCGTTGCCCGCAAAGCAGAGCGGCTCGAGGCTCTCGAGAGTTGCCTTGACGCGCAGTTCATCGGTGCGGTGGAACAATCTCTCACTCGTGTCGGCGCAGATGTCCCCCGGGAACTTCGGGAAAAGCTCCGCCGCGCTGTCATGCTCAACTGTGAGAGCGGGCGTGAGTTCCCCTTTGAAATTCTCAACATAGATGAATTTTCGCGCAGGGATTTCTACCGCCGCCGAAAAGCATTCATCATGGGCATAGGTGAGGTGTTGGGCTTGGTGTAAAGCTAAAGAAGAGCAATTCCGAACGCTTCAAGCGGCTCTGCCGGTTGTGTCAAGCAAAATTTTTTCACGAAAAACATTGACATTCGCAGATTTGCCAAAAACTAAAACCACTAAATAAGCATACCTTTTTATAGTTTCGATATATTCATCGTTAAATTAAATAATATTTGTCTACATTTCACAAATATCGCGAAATAGGGTTGACTTTCTTGTATTTATATGATAATATTACTTATGTCATAATGCGCTATAAAAAGGTATACTTATTTATACTTATTTATAGCTAACTAAATTAAAGCGAGGTATTTACTTATGGTAGGCAAAACAGAAAGTCCGGTAACGCTGATTATTCTCAGCATTGTTACGTGCGGGATTTACTTCATTATCTGGAGCTTCCGTGTAACTAAAGAAATCAACGACGCCGCAGGCAGAGAACTTGTTCCCGGGTGGGCTCCGATTGCAGGAATTTTCATCGTTTTCGTAGAAATGTTCTTCATGGACAAAGCGATGCAAGAGTTCATGCCTATGAAAGGCAAATCATGGGATTCGAAATTTGTCCTCTGGTTGCTTCTCTCTTTCGTCGGCGTAGGCGCGATTATGTATTTGTACCAAATGCAAACTGCCCTCAACGAAGCTTGGGCTTCAGGTCAATAACAGCACCGTAAAAAATCACCCCGCCTCTGCTGATTAAAGCTGAGGCGGGTTTTTTTGGGGGCTTATCTCTTCTTTGGCTTATTTGCTTTCGGCGAGTTTGACTGCCGCTTCAAGGCTCATTCCCGAGTATTCCTGTGCGGAGAACATTCGCCCGCTTTTGCCGTCGTTCACAAACGCCCCGACAACCATTCCGGGCAGCGCATCTTCGGGGGCGTGGAAGGCGTTCGGGCCGCCGAGGTCGGTTCTGCACCAGCCGGGGTCAACAAGGCTGATGATTACGTCCGTGCCGTCAACTTTCGTGGCAAGGTCTTTCGTAACCTTATCCAACGCCGCTTTGCTCGCCGAGTATCCCGCTTGATGAGGGTCTTTGTCGATTCCGCTCGTGGTATTGATTACCCGCCCGAAGCCCCG
>WQXP01000197.1 GCA_009784765.1 Oscillospiraceae bacterium
ATAGGGGTCTTTAGCGAGTCAAGGCGGGTTTCCCGCCGCCAGACGAGGGGGGTTGGGGCGAAAGCCCCATTAAAAAGTCTCACCAAATCCCCGCCCACCAAGGCGCGACAAGCATAACATCAGCCATTTTCTGCGGGCCGATTGGCTCGGCGTCGACGATGGTATGAATGATTTTATTGGAGCAGATTGTTTCGATTTGCTCGCGAAAGCTTGCGGCAGAGCCGAAGCGCGTGTCGGTAGAGAATGCGTTCGCGGACATGACAGGCAGAATGATTGCTCCTGCGTTGGCGAGGAGGCGCATCTGCGCGAGGGAGTCGGCGAAGGTGCAGTATGAGCCTGTCAGCGCATATGCGATTTTGAGGTTTGTAAAACTTGTGGTGTTAGATATATTTATTGCAGCCATAACAAAAACCGCCTTTCTTTTCATTACTTCCATAGTATGAAAAGGCGGCGGTTTTGGTTACTCGGGAATGCTTAGTTAATTACAGCGAGGAGTTCGCCTGCTTTGACAAGTTGCCCCTCTTTGACGAAAATGTCGGCGATTGTTCCTGCAGAACGTGCAGTGACGCTCGTTTCCATTTTCATAGCTTCAATCGTGAACAGCGGCTGATTGACGGCGACTTTATCGCCTTTTTTCACCATGACTTTGCTGACCCCGCCCGGAATACTCGAGCCGACTTGGCGGTGGTCGTTCATGTCCGCATACTTGACGGTTTCGCTTGTTGTAGCCACGGTTTTGTCCGCGATTCGAATGTCGCGCCTTGCGCCGTTAAGCTCAAACTGGAGTGTGCGTGTTCCGTCGTCGTTGTCCTCGACAGGGCCGATATATTTTATCATGAGGGTATGCCCGTCGTCGATAGCAACTTCGGTAGACTCGCCCTTAGCCATTCCCGTGAAATAAATGTGGGACGGCATTCTCGTAACATTGCCATACTCGTTGATGTTTTTCGCGTAAGTTTCGAAAACTTTCGGGTACAAGCTGTAGCTGATTGCGTCGCGTTCAGAAGGAATGCCGCCACGCGCAACCCCGGCGATTTCGGGATTACCGCCGCCGAACTTTTCGCCTAAATAAGCCTTGACTGCGTCTAAGTCTACAGGAGGAAGCTCCGCCCCCGGTTTGCCCGTGAAGGCCTTCTCGCCCTTGAGAACGACTTTTTGCAAGTCTTCAGGGAAGCCGAATGTAGGCTGACCCATGAGTCCCTTGAAATAATGCACGACAGATTCGGGGAAAGATAACGCCTCGCCGCGCTGTACGATGTTTTCGGGAGTAAGCTCGTTTTGCAACATGAAAATCGCCAAATCGCCGACCATTTTTGATGAGGGCGTAACTTTGACTATATCCCCGAGGATTACATTTGCTTCGACATACTTTTGCTTAACTTCGTCGAACCTGTCGCCGAAACCCATTCCTGCAACTTGGCTCTTGAGGTTGGTGTACTGCCCGCCGGGGATTTCCAGGCGGTAGATTTCCGTTTCGGGTGTGCGAATGTCGCCCTCAAACTGCGCGTAATACGGGCGAACGTCCGCCCAGTAGTCAGAGAGTTTCTGAAGTTCTGCAAGGTCGAAGCCCGTGTCGCGTTCGTGTCCCTCAAGGGCAGAAACAAGGGACGACATAGCGGGTTGGCTTGTCAGCGAACTCATGGAGGCGATTGCAGTGTCAACAATGTCTACGCCCTCCTGCGCCGCGAGCAACAAAGCCGCGACTTGATTGCCCGACGTATCGTGAGTGTGCAGATGAATCGGGATTTGCACTGCGTCTTTGAGTGCCCTTACAATCTTCTGAGCCGCGTAAGGACGCAGAAGCCCCGACATATCCTTAATCGTGAGCATATGCGCGCCGCGTTTCTCGATTTCGCGAGCCATGTTCACATAATACTTGAGGTCGTATTTATCACGGTCGCTTTCAAGAATGTTGCCCGTGTAACCCATAGTAACATTAGCGACTTTGCCGGTTTTGATGATTTCCTCAATGGCATACTCCATGTTAGGAAGCCAGTTGAGTGAGTCAAACACGCGGAAGATGTCAATTCCGCTTTTCGCCGCTTCCTGAATGAAAGCTTTGATTAAATTATCGGGATAACTGGAATAGCCGACAGCATTCGCGCCGCGAAACAGCATCTGGAAAGGAATGTTCGGAATGCGTTGTCTAAGCACGTCGAGCCGTTCCCAGGGTGACTCATTGAGGAAACGGTAAGCACTGTCGAAAGTCGCCCCGCCCCACATTTCGAGAGAGAAGCAGTCATTCAAAATATGAGAAGTCGCCGCCGCGACGGTAGTCATATCCCGGGTTCTCATTCGCGTCGCTATGAGGGACTGTTGAGCGTCCCGCATGGTCGTATCGGTAATGAGCAGTTTCTTTTGTGCTAAAATCCACTTGCTTAACCCCTCTGCGCCTTCCTTGTCAAGGATTTGCTTGACTCCGCTCAAAGCACCCACCGTGTTCGCCGAATAAACGGCAGGGTCGGGCACTTTCGGGACTGCATACACGGGCTTTTTGTCCGCCGTCGGGTTGGCGAGAGTAGTCTTGCCTATATAAGCGAGAACCTGCGCCGCTTCATCACCCGCCCACTTGAACTCAAACAGCGACGGCGTTTCGTCAATGAACTTGGTATGGCAGTTTCCCGCAAGGAAAGTTTCGTCCGTAAGCACATTACTGAGGAAAGAAATATTAGTCTTAACTCCGCGAATGCGAATTTCACGCAAGGCACGCATCATCTTGCGATTGGCTTCGTCGAAATTACGCCCAAGAGTAATGACTTTTACGAGCAAGCTGTCGTAAT
>WQXP01000198.1 GCA_009784765.1 Oscillospiraceae bacterium
CTATCAGAAAAAGCTCAGGCGGTTATTGATTCTGCGAGAGAAGTGTACGAGGAATTTTATGCAAATCTTGGCAGCTTGCGATTTCCGAAATATAAAATCACGAACTGGGATGCGGGGTTCTATCAAGTCCGTAAATCTTTAGAGGAAGCGGATACCGCACTTGATGAGTTGGAATTGCTGTATGAGGCTCACAGAAAACTTGGAGGGGTTATACTGCCCCGCATTTATGAGTATGGTTTTCTTTCGGGTGGTCAGTCTTTGTATGCAGATGAAGATGAGTGAGATTGCTTTTCTGTCGAAGTAAAAAATAATGCTCCGAGGTAATGTATGCGAAAAATCATTCAAAAGAGAACAATTGCGGCGTTTTTGCTGTCGCTGACATTGTTCGCGGTAATTGTAATCATAACCGCACAAAGCGCAATCGCCGTGGAAGAAACGCACATAGAGCGGCTAATCCACGAGAACGGCAACAGAATCAGTGAGGCTGTTTCGGCACAGCTGTATCAAACCAAAGCACTTGCGGCGTTGGTGATTCAAGGCGACGGCGTAGTGAATGATTTCGAGAGGACGGCAGAAATTCTCGCCGCTGATATGCCGGCACACGCTAACTTTTTGTTAGCACCCGGCGGCGTTGTTACAGAAGTTTTCCCGCTGCAGGGGAATGAGGCGGTCTTGGGGTTGGATTTTTTCAACGAAACAGACCACGCAGGCAATCGCGAGGCGATTATCGCGCGTGACACGGGGGAGTTAGTGATGGCGGGGCCCTTTGTTCTGCGTCAAGGCGGATTGGGGTTAGTGGGCAGATACCCTGTCTACATCGGCGATGAGTTCTGGGGGCTTGTATCGGTATCGCTGCGTTTTCCGCAAGCGATTGACAGTGTGGGGCTTTCGGTGTTAGCGCAGGACGGCTACAGTTACGAGTTGTGGCGAATCAATCCCGACACGGACGAAAAGCAAGTCATAGCGACCGGCACAGAAGGTTTTGACGGCAACGCACCATACGTTGAACGAACGATTACAATTCACAATGCGCAGTGGTATCTGCGAATTTCTCCTGTTCGCGCTTGGTATCAATACTTCGATATATGGCTGTTGATTTTCGTGGGGGTGTGCGTCAGTGCCTTTATCGCGTTCTTTATTCAGAGCAGTATTATTTTGAAAGAACGCAATGAGTTGGAAAACCAACTTGCAATAAATCAAAAACTTAAAGAAACCGCTGAATACTCAAGTGCGGTAAAAAGCGAATTTCTCTCGCGAATGAGCCACGAAATGCGAACGCCGCTGAACGTAATCACGGGGCTTGTGCAGCTTGTACAGATGCAACCTCACACATCGGGGCAGTATCTCAGCGAAATTAACAAAGCTTCCTGTGATTTGCTGGGGTTAATCAACGACGTGCTTGACTTTTCGTGCATGGAGTACGGCACCTTCAAACTGAACAATACGGAATTTGATGTTGTTGCGTTGTTCAATGAATGTATTACGGCGGCGAAAACTCAGGCGGCTCAAAAGAGCCAAGTGCTGTCAGTCAACATTGATTCTGCGATTCCGAATATAGTAACAGGGGATGAGCGGCGGCTGAAACAGGTTATCTCCGCTATACTCGCAAATGCAGTCAAGTTTACTCCGGAAAACGGCGAAATCAGTTTTGCCGCTGCTGTAGCGGACAAGCTCGAAACGCGAATCACGCTGGGGTTTGAAATCGCCGACAACGGCATAGGCGTTCCCGCCGAACAGCAAGGCAAGATTTTCGAGTTGTTTGAGCAGGGCGACGGAAGCCTCACGCGGGAACACTGCGGGATTGGAATCGGGTTGCCGTTAAGCAAGCGAATTCTTGAGCTTATGAACGGTAAAATTGAGATTGAATCAAACCATGAAGCGGGTACGATGTTTAGGTTTAGTTGTGAATTATTGTTAGCGAAGGAGAAAGCCAATTGACAATCGACGTAATCGGCGCGGGGCTTGCGGGGGTTGAAGCCGCTCACACTCTTGCGCGGTGCGGGCTGAAAGTCCGCTTGTCAGAGATGAAACCCGCCAAGTATTCCCCCGCCCATTCATATGAGGGATTTGCAGAGTTAGTCTGCTCTAACTCGCTCAAGTCAGACTTGCTCTCAACAGCAGGGGGGCTGCTCAAAGCTGAAATGCGTCTGCTCGGCAGCCTCACACTTGAAGTTGCGGAACATACTCGCGTACCCGCAGGAGGCGCGTTGGCAGTGGAGCGTGAGGCATTCTCGAAGGAGATTACGCGGGCAATCCGCGAAAATCCGAATATAGAGGTTATAACCGGGGAAATAACGCAATTTCCGGAGCGTGATGCGATTATCGCGACAGGGCCGCTCACGTCGGACGCTTTCGCAGAGTCGATTAAATCGCGGCTTGGCAGCGAGTTTCTGTCGTTTTACGATGCCGCCGCGCCTATAATCACGGCGCAGAGCATTGATATGACACGGGCATTCGCCGAAAACCGCTACGGCAAAGGCGAACCGGATTATATCAACTGCCCCTTCACTCGTCAGGAGTATGAGGTGTTTTATAACGCGCTTGTTACCGCACAGTCGGCAGAGTTGCATGACATTGATAAACTTACCGTTTACGAAGGCTGTATGCCCGTTGAGGTGCTTGGCAAGAGAGGGATTGATTCAGTCAGATATGGTTGCATGAAGCCGGTAGGGCTCACCGACCCGCGAACAGGGCGGCGACCTTACGCCGCAGTGCAGCTGCGTAAAGAAAATGCGGCAGGGAGTATGTATAACTTAGTAGGGTTTCAGA
>WQXP01000199.1 GCA_009784765.1 Oscillospiraceae bacterium
ACGGTGTTCAGCAGCAGAACGCCTTGCTTTGCCCAACCGCTCAAGTCGCCGTGAGTCGGAGGGAGAATCCCGCAGTCATTGTACAGCTCTTTGAATATGTTTTTGAGGGACGGCGGAATCGGAACTCCGTCCTTTACCGAAAAGCACAGCCCCTGTGCCTGCCCGACTCCGTGGTAGGGGTCTTGCCCTAAAATCACCGCTTTGACCTCACTGTAAGCCGTGAGTTTCAGTGCGGCGAATATGTCCGCTTTGTCCGGGTATATGTTATGCGCCTCCTGCTCGCTGTCCAAAAACGATTGCAGCTTTCGGAAGTAGGGTGCATTCCACTCTTCTTTCAAGAGTTCGTCCCAATCGTTTCCGATTGCTTCCATGATTTGCTCCTTTCGGGCAGAGCCGCTCCTGCGGCGGAATCGCTCTTCTTTTACTATCATATCACATTTCCAAAAAAATTGCAAGAGTTTTCTACTTTTTTTCAAAAAGCCCTTGACAAGGGTAAGACTATTTGATATAATGGGTATAATCAGTCAGTGCTGAGAGGTGAAAATCATGATTGTTCTATCGAAAGACATGGAAATCGGTGTTGCCAAAATCGACGCGCAACACAAAGAGTTAGTTGACAGGCTCAACGCGGTAACAGCGATGGGTTCGAAGTCTGTTTCCAAGGAAGAAACGCAGAAAACACTGAAGCTCCTCGGCGATTATATCATTAAGCATTTCACTGATGAAGAAGCCTTGATGAAAGAGTCGGCGTATCCGAAATTAGAAGCTCACAAGGCGTTGCATCAGTCTTACATTGCGGAATTTCGCAAACTGAACGCGGAGTTCAATGCCAACGGCTATTCACCGCGATTTACGTTGGAACTCAGCAATTCGATTATTAACTGGATAGTCCGTCATATTAAATCGGCCGATGTTGAATTCGGTAAACACTACATCAAGAAATAACAGAATTTTACCCGCCTTTGATATTAACTCAGGCGGGTTTTATTGGAGGAATAAAACCATGAAACTCTATTTCGACCTTGAGAAGCTAATCGACGAGCGGCGGTTTAACTTCATTCGCGATGGACTTGAAGACGTTGAACCTGCCGACATCGCAGGAATGGTGGAGGAACTGCCCCCGGAAAAAGCCGTGGTGTTTTTCCGTATTCTGCCTAAAGATATGGAAGCAGAGGTTTTCGCGAACTTAGACCACGATATGCAGAAATCACTCATCGAGCGATTCTCTGACAAGGAAATCTGTGAGGTTATAGAAGAACTGTTCCTTGACGACGCTGTTGACTTCATTGAGGAAATGCCTGCGGCAATCGCTAAGCGCGTTCTTGCCCACGCGACAGACGAAACGCGGGAACAAATCAACAAGCTTTTGCAATACCCCGACGACTCGGCGGGAACAATCATGACTGTCGAGTTCGTACACCTGAAACGGACACTGACTGTTGCGGAGGCGTTCACGAAAATCCGCAAAATCGGGCCTGACAAAGAAACGATTTACACCTGCTACATCACTGACGCTGAACGCAAAATCGAGGGTGTTGTTTCAGTCAAAAACCTGCTTTTGGCTGAACCCACCGAAATTTTAGGCGATATTATGGAAACCCACATGATTCTCGTTCACACGGATGATGACCGCGAAAAAGTCGTCAAACTGTTCGAGAAGTATGACTTCCTCAGTATGCCCGTTGTTGACTCCGAGGACAGGATTGTCGGGATTATCACCATTGACGACATTATCGACGTTGTTCAAGACGAAGCAACCGAGGATATGCAAAAGATGGCGGGTATGTTAGCGTCGGACAAGCCTTATTTCAAAACAAGCATACTCGGGCTTACCAAAAACCGGATTGTTTGGTTAGTTGTTCTCATGGTTGTCGCCATGATAATCGGGGGAATACTCGAGAATTTTGAAGGCGCTATCGCGGCTTTACCGATTTTGACTGTCTTTATCCCTCTGCTTATGGACACCGGCGGTAGCTCCGGCAGCCAAAGTGCGACAATGATTATCCGCGGAATGGCTCTCGGCGAAATAACCCCCCGTGATTTTTTCCGAATTATCTGGAAAGAAATGCGTACCGGGCTTTTGGTGGGTTCGATTCTCGCAATCATCAACTTCGGGCGAATGTGGCTGACTTACATGAATCACCCCGAACACGGGCCGAATGTCATACCTATTGCGATGACAGTAAGTATCACTTTGTTGATTACCGTCTTTATCGCAAACGTAGTCGGCGGGCTGTTGCCCATTGCCGCAAAAAAGCTGAAAATTGACCCCGCTGTTATGGCTGCACCCCTGATTACTACAATTGTAGACGGCTTCGCCCTGATTATCTACTTCTCCTTGGCTGTTTGGATACTCGGCGACTTGATGGCAACTGCAGCGTAATTTGATTTCGCTCTAATCTAAAAGGACACCATGACGGTGTCCTTTTGTGTGGGTTGGGGTTAGTGAGTGATTTGATTTTGCGGCGCAGGATAAACAGCGAGCCGTGTCAATGCAATGCTTGTGCCGGGGATTGTGTGCGGTGTTGTGCCATCGCAATCCCAACGCGGGAACAAAGCCCGCCCTTTGGGCTTATCCCTTCTTTTGCTTCACCAAATCCGCGACAGCAGTTCACGCGCCGTGTCAACACTCGGGATTAGCGGGTGAGAGCCTAAAGCATTGAGAGCAGTTTCGCGGTTTTGCGAAAGCCCCGCCTGTACAGCCAGCTCTTCATAACGGGCGACTCGGG
>WQXP01000200.1 GCA_009784765.1 Oscillospiraceae bacterium
ACGCGGGACGACTCCGCAGACATAAACGGGTAAGAGGCAAAATCAGCGGAACTGCCGCTCGCCCAAGACTGAACGTGTTCCGTTCGGCTAAGCATATCTACGCTCAGCTCATTGATGATGACACCGGTGTTACCATTTGCAGTGCGTCTACAAACGCGAAAGGCTTTTCTGAGTACGGCGGCAATGTTGACGCGGCGAAAAAAGTCGGGCTTGCGATTGCTGAGGCAGGTAAAGCAAAAGGTGTAGGCGAAGTCGTGTTCGACCGTTCGGGCTATGTGTACCACGGCAGAATAGCGGCACTCGCAGAAGGCGCACGCGAGGGTGGATTACAATTTTAGGAGAATTATCATGGCTTTATTAAATGCAGCGAACTACAATCTCACCGAAAAGGTGGTAAATATCAAGCGCGTTTCTAAGACTGTTAAGGGCGGACGGATTATGAAAATCTCCGCGCTCGTAGTTGTAGGCGACGGAAACGGCGTTGTCGGATTTGGCATGGGTAAATCTAACGAGGTTCCCGATGCAATCCGCAAAGGAATTGAGGACGCTAAGAAAAATCTTATGCAAGTTACCCTGAAAGACGGTACAATCCCTCACGAGTTTGTGGGCAAGTACGGTGCGGCGGCGGTTCTTCTGAAACCTGCTCCTGAGGGAACGGGCGTAATCGCGGGCGGTTCTGTTCGTGCTGTAGTTGAAATGGCGGGAATAAGAAACATTCGTACAAAATCGCTGAGAAGCAACAACCCCTGTAACGTCGTTCGTGCTACCGTGCAAGGACTTCTTGCTATGAGAAACGCAGACGAAGTCGCGGCTCTCAGAGGTAAAACCGCTAAGCAGATTTTGACGGCGAAAGCGCAATAGGAGGAACGTGATGAAAAAGATTAAGTTAGTTAAATCGCTGATTGGGCGAAAAGACTCACATATAGCTACTGCTATTTCACTCGGTTTGAAGAAAATCGGTGATGTTACTGAACAGCCGGATAACGCGGCTACGAACGGCAAAATCAAGGAAATCTCATATTTGATAGAGGTGTTGTAATGAAACTTCACGAATTATCCCCCAATAACGGTTCTAACAGAGAGGTTAAACGCATCGGTCGCGGCGCAGGTTCGGGCTGGGGCAAAACCGCTGGTAAAGGACACAAAGGTCAATGGGCACGTTCAGGCGGCGGAGTTCGTCCCGGGTTTGAGGGCGGTCAAACTTCTCTCGCAAGACGTATGCCTAAACGCGGGTTCAACAACAAGGTTTTTGCGACTGAGTATGCAGTTGTAAACCTTCGTGATTTGGAAAAACGCTTTGACAGTGGCGCAACCGTGGACGAGGCGGCGATTATCGCTTGCGGGTTAATCAAAAAACCGCTCGACGGCGTGAAAATCCTCGGCATGGGCAAGCTCACCAAGAAGCTGACTGTTACCGTAACAGCGTTTTCGGGTTCGGCGAAAGAAAAGATTGAGGCGGCAGGCGGAACAATCACTGCTCTCCCTGAAAAGCCGAAGTTTATCCCGAATAACGAGGGTGCGAAAAAACGTGCGGCAGAAAAAGCTGAAAGAGCGAAAAACACCAAGTCGGGAAGAATTAACTAAGTGCGGGTTCGGCGGTGAGGTAAGCTAACTGACGACAGGAAAGACGCGAAAGGAATTTTTAGATGGCTGTATTCATTAATGCGTGGAAAATCGGTGATTTGCGTAAAAAAATGCTCTTCACGATGTTTATTGTAATGATTTTCCGCTTAGGTTCACATATATTAGTGCCTTTCATAGCTCCCGGCGCAATGGGGGGGCTGTTAGGCGACGGTACGTTAGGTTCGTATTTCGACGCGATTACGGGCGGCGCACTCGGAAGAGGAACGCTCTTCGCGATGAGTATTACTCCGTATATCAATGCGTCGATTATCATGCAGTTGTTGACTGTGGCAATCCCCGCGCTTGAGCGTATGCAGAAAGAGGGCGAAGAGGGGCAAAAGAAAATCAACAAAATCATCAAGTTTTTGGCTCTCGGTATCGGGATTTTCCAAGCAACGGCGTTCTATTTTATGCTCAGCAATATTTATTTACCCGACGAGTTCGATCAATTGACAATCCCCGCGTTGACTTACAGAGGAACAGACTTATGGTTCCTTGAAATGCTTACAATAGTCGCTTGTTTCACCGCAGGTGCGTCGCTGATTATTTGGCTCGGTGAGCAAATCACCGACCGCGGAATAGGTAACGGGATTTCCATGATACTGTTCGCGGGTATTATCTCAAGCATTCCGAGCGAAATCTTCGGACCGAACATTCTCAAAGGCGAACTCGGCGGTTTGATTGCACAAATGGGCGGAAGCGCGCAAAATCCGTGGCAAGGCTACGTTTTCGTTCCTCTGATTTTAGCGATTTATATCGCTATGATTGGTTTCGTTGTCCACATGACTAACGCGGAACGCAGAATACCTGTTCAGTATGCGAAACGTCAAGTCGGGCGGAAAATGTACGGCGGACAAAGCTCGCATATCCCCATTAAAGTTGCTATGTCGGGTGTAATGCCGATTATCTTCGCGATGAGCATTATGTCTTTGCCGACAACTCTCTTGAACTTCTTCAACATTTCTCCTATAGGGGAGAATAGCGCGCATAATTACTTGGCAGGCTCCAGAACGGTTTGGGCGTATTTCTTCCACTACTTTAACCAAACCACTTGGATTTACGCACTGATTTATTTCTTC
>WQXP01000201.1 GCA_009784765.1 Oscillospiraceae bacterium
CCCGTCGATTCGCCCCATGCTCGCGCTTCCTGAGTTGCCGCGCCTTCCCGAACGCCGCGAATCGCCGAAACAAGCCGAAAAAGCTGACATTTCCGCGCCTCCGGCTGAAGTGAAGGTCAAGCCGCCACCACGTCCGCCGAAGACTCTCACTCTTCCGGAATCTCCGCCTGTCAAGCGGGTAAAAGCCGTTCCGGAATTTATCACTCCGCCCCCCGAAGACGCACAGCCTGACTTTGGCAGCATTCTTTCGGGCATTCAGCGAAACGACGGTTTCGACATGAGCGAAAGCCCCCGAATTGCGCGCAAACCAATTAAAGTTGACACACCCGAACCCTTAGCGTCTCACAAGACCAAGCGTGTTATGGACGCAGTTTTGGGCAAGAATAACGCAGTAAATCCGTTGATTAAGGCAAATGAGGAGGCGAAATGACGTGCAAATCAGAACAAAACTTGAGGAAATTCTACTGAAAGTACAGCGCCCCGCACGCTATATCGGCGGCGAATTGAACACAGTTGTCAAGCCGCGCGAGAGCGTCGCACTTCGCACAGCGTTCTGCTTTCCGGACGTGTATGAAATCGGTATGTCGCATCTCGGTGCAAAAATCCTCTACTCGCTAATCAACTCACTCGCTGAATACTCCTGTGAGCGTGTTTTCATGCCGTCTGCCGACATGGAGCAACTCATGCAGGAGAACGAAATACCGCTATACACCTTAGAGAGTTTACACCCCCTCCGTGAGTTCGATATAGTCGCATTTACACTCCAATATGAATTGAGTTACACGACGGTTCTTGCGATGTTGGATTTGGCAGGGATTCCTCTGCGTCGCGCCGAACGCGAAAACGGCGACTGGCCGCTAATCATCGCCGGAGGTCCTTGTGCTTGTAACCCCGCTCCTCTCGAGGAATTCATCGACGCTTTTGTAATCGGTGAGGGGGAGGAGGTTACACTCGAGCTGTTAGACACCATTGCAGAATGCAAGAAGCACTCGTGTTTACTCGATGAAGTTTACACTAAACTCTCGCAGATTGACGGGGTGTTCACACCAAGTAAACCCAATAAAGTTGTCAGGCGTACAATCACTGATGTGGACGAAATTTTCTTCCCGGGGGCGTTCGTGGTGCCATTCGTAGAAGCGGTTCATGACCGTGCCGTTACCGAGGTTCTGCGCGGTTGTATTCGCGGCTGTCGATTCTGTCAAGCCGGCTTTATATGCCGCCCTTATCGCGAGAAGTCTGTGAGTAAAATTTTAGCCGAAACCCGCGCGTTATGCGAAAGCACGGGGTATGACGAAGTGTCCCTCTGCTCGCTCTCGACAAGCGACCATTCGCGCGTTGAAGAGTTGCTGTCAACTCTCGGGGTTTACACAGATGAAAACAACATCAATCTCGCGATGCCGTCGCTGCGGATTGACAAGTTCAGCGACGGAATCCTTGAGCGAATCAAGAGCGTTCGCAAAAGCACGCTGACTTTCGCGCCTGAGGCGGGTACTCAGCGGCTGCGCGACGTAATCAACAAAAACATCACGGAAGAGAACATTTTAGATGGTTGCCGCATAGCGTTCGCGGGCGGATACAGCGCAGTTAAACTGTATTTCATGCTCGGATTGCCGACAGAAACCGATGACGACATTGCCGGAATCGCGGATTTGGTCTGTAAACTCATGAAGCTTTACAAACAAGTCGGGCCGAAACGCGGCATTTCCGTGTCGATTTCACTCGCGACTTTTGTGCCGAAACCCCACACGCCCTTCCAATTTGAACCGATGATTAGCCGCTCCGAATCCGACCGCCGCCAACGCTTGCTTTTCGACCTTTTCGAGGCAGCAGGGCATAAACCCGGCAAGTCGCGCAAGGTCAAACTGAGCAGAAGTGATTACAATTCTGCGCTGATTGAAGCGGCGTTGGCTCGCGGCGGACGCGAACTCGGCGCGGTGATTCACGCAGCATTCAAGGGCGGATGTAAACTCGATTCTTGGGGCGATTTCTTCGATTTCGCCAAGTGGGAGGCTGCTTTCGAATCGCGTCATGTTGATTTGGTTGACACCGCAACGCGCTCCCGTGCTTACGATGAGCAGCTTCCATGGGACAATATCGACACCCTCGTGAGCAAGGACTACTTAGTCCGCGAAAATTCCTTGGCGCATGAAGGTAAAACTACTCCGAATTGCCGCGAGAAATGCTCGGGGTGCGGAGTGCAGAACTGTAAACTAAAAGAAGTATACATTAAGGAGAACGGCCGTGAAAACTAAGTATTTTGTTATTCTCTGCGACGGAATGTCAGACCACCCTCTCAAGGAGCTTGGCGGAAAAACGCCCATGACAGTCGCGAAAAAGCCGATTATGAACGCCATGACTGCCGTTTCGTTAGTCGGGCTTGCGCAGACGGTTCCTGAAGGATTTCCGCCCGGGAGCGATGTTGCGAACCTGTCGGTTCTCGGCTACGACCCTGCGCAATACTATACGGGGCGGTCACCCTTTGAGGCGGCGAGTATCGGTATTGAAATGGAGGACGATGATGTCGCCATACGTGCCAACCTTGTTAAGTTGTCAGTCCTCTCGGACGGAAAAGATTTTCGCCGCGCCCGCATGATGAGCTACTGCGGCGATGATATAAAAACCAAGGACGCGGCAGAGCTGATTAAGCTAATCAACAAACGCCTCGGAAGCGTGGAATATCGCTTTTATCCGG
>WQXP01000202.1 GCA_009784765.1 Oscillospiraceae bacterium
AACAACGTGGAAACATTCGCGAATATTCCTTATATCATGAAGCATGGGGGCAAGCGATTCGTGAGCATTGCGGAAGAAGCATGGCAAGGAAGTCGGGCTTTGCCCGCCGACGCGCAGGCGCAGCCGCGCAGCGGCGTTGCGCCGGAGTCTAAGGGCACGAAAGTCTTTGCGCTTACCGGGAAAATCGCAAAAGGCGGCTTGGCAGAAGTCCCTATGGGCTGTACTGTTCGTGATGTTGTGTACAAAGTCGGCGGGGGAGTATTGAATGACAAGCCCCTCAAGGCGGTGCAACTCGGAGGGCCGTCAGGTGGCTGTATCCCGAATGAGCTTTTAGACACGCCAATCGACTACAAGGCTCTTGCTGCGACTGGTGCGATTATGGGTTCAGGCGGAATGGTAGTCATGGACGATACGACGTGTATGGTAGATATGGCGCGGTATTTTCTTGACTTCACCTGCAAAGAAAGCTGCGGAAAATGCACCCACTGCCGCGTAGGGAATAAGAGGCTTCTCGAGATTCTCGAGCGAATCTGTGCGGGTGAGGGCAAAGAGGGCGATATAGAGCTTTTAATCGAACTTGGTGAGGGAATAAAAGCAGGTTCGCTCTGTGCTTTGGGGCAGACCGCGCCTAATCCTGTACTCACGACGATTAAATACTTCCGCAACGAGTATGAAGACCACTTACAAGGCAAATGCACGGCGAAGTCTTGCAGAGGGCTGCTGAGCTACTCCATTGACTCGGACAAGTGTAAGAAATGCAATCTGTGTGTCAAGAAATGCCCGAGCAATGCAATTACAGACTTGGTAATAGATAACGACAAATGTACTAAATGCGGAGTCTGCGCGGACATCTGCAAGTTTAAGGCGGTGATAATAACATGATAGTTACAATAAACGGACAACAAATCACAGCAGAAGCGGGGAAAAGCATTCTGCAAATTGCACTCGAGAGCGGCATTGACATTCCGAATCTTTGCCACGATGAGCGGCTTGCCATGTACGGCGCGTGCGGAATATGCACAGTGGAAGTTCAGGGTAATCCGCGCCTGATTCGCGCCTGTTCGACTGTTGCAAACGACGGCATGGTGATTACCACCGAAAGCGAACGCATTTCTGCCAATCGTAAGTTAGTGCTTGAGCTTCTGCTCTCCGACCATAAAGGCGACTGTAAAGCCCCCTGCTCTGTCGCTTGCCCGGCGGGTACGGACTGTATGGGTTATGTCGCTGATGTCGCTAAAGGTGATTACACAGCGGCGTTTAACAAAATTCGTGAGAAAATCCCCTTCCCTGCGAGCATTGGGCGAGTCTGCCCCCGTCCTTGTGAGGACGCTTGCCGCAGAACACTCGTGGAAGAGCCGGTAGCAATCGCGGAATTGAAACAGTTCGTTGGAGATTTGACAGTGGACAGTGGACAATTGACAATTGACAGTTATACAAACAAATCAATTGGCATCATTGGTGGCGGGCCGGCGGGATTGTCGGCGGCATATTACTTGAGGTTGCAGGGGTATGAAGTAACCGTGTATGAGGCTATGCCTGAGCTTGGGGGAATGCTCCGCTACGGGATTCCCGAATACCGCCTCCCGAAAGCGATTTTACAGCGCGAAATCGACATGATTGGCGGGTTGGGCGTGAAGTTCAAGACCGGAGAAAATGCTGTGTTAGACGACGTTCGCGGCAATCATGATGCGGTTATAGTTGCAATCGGTGCGTGGACTTCTACGGGGCTTCGCTGTAAAGGCGAAGAGTTTGAGGGCGTAATCGGCGGGATAGACTATTTGCGCGAACCTTTCAGCTTTGCAAAAAAGGATGGCAAGGAAGTCGGGCTTTGCCCGACGACGCGCAGCGAGCCGCAGGCGAGCGTAGTCGCAGTTGTCGGCGGAGGAAATACTGCTATGGACGCTTGCAGGACTGCCGTGCGAATGGGTGCGGAGAAAGTCTACTGTGTGTACAGGCGTACTCGCGACGAAATGCCCGCACAGGACATCGAAATTTCCGAGGCAATGCAGGAAGGCGTGGAATTTAAGTTTTTGACTAACCCGCTTGAAATCTGCGGCGACGAACGAGTTCAAACAATGCGGCTGCGGATTATGGAACTCGGCGAGCCGGATGCAAGCGGGCGACGCGCCCCTGTAGAAACCGACCGCGAAGAGACACTTGAGGTGGATTATGTCATATCCGCTATCGGGCAGAAGCCGAAGCTAGCGGGCTTTGAGGCTCTTGAGCAGACTAAGTGGGGGACTGTAATCGCCCATGAGCAAACATTCGCGACTAATCTGCCTAACGTCTACGCAATCGGGGACGCGACTAACAGCGGCGCGGATATTGCCGTTACGGCAATCGGGGAAGCGGGGCGTTGCGCGAAGGCCGTTGACGCGGCTCTCAAAGGCGAAGAACTGCCGCCCGCGCTGTTCATAGCAAAAGACACCAAAACTGCCGCTGATTTCGCGGATTTGCCGAAACAGCCGCGGGTTCACGTCAATCACCGCGAGCCGTCTGAACGGGCGAAAGACTTCGCAGAGGTGTACACGCTCTTTGACGAAGCGGCGGCAATCAATGAAGCAAAACGCTGTCTTGAATGCGGTTGCCGTAGCTATACGGATGCGGACGCGGACTGCAAGCTCATTGACTACGCAAATCGTTATAACGCCACTGACGACAAGTATGCGGGA
>WQXP01000203.1 GCA_009784765.1 Oscillospiraceae bacterium
CTCCGGTATCGTCATACTCACAGTAGAAGTGCTTGCACAGCTCATCAAACACGCCCTGCGCCCCTTCCCCGAGTTTCTTCGACAGCGGCAGAACAGCCGCCTTCACAGGCGCGAGGTATGGATGCAGTCGCAAAATGTTGCGAGTTGACACTGCTTCCTTAGAATTACTCTCAGAAGAGAATGTTGTTTCCGTGTCCTTCGGCAATGTTTGGTTATTCAAAACAGGCTGGCCTGCGTCATCGAGTGCTTCTTCGTCATATGCGTCTGTGAGCAAAGCAAGGAACAGTCGCTCCACACCGAGGCTCGGCTCAATGACATAGGGGATATACTTCTCGTTGGTTTCGGGGTCGAAATATTCGAGAGACTTGCCCGACTCATTGATATGCTGCTTGAGGTCGTAGTCGGTGCGGTCAGCGATTCCCCAAAGCTCGCCCCACCCGAAGGGGTAGAGGAACTCGAAGTCCGTCGTGGCTTTCGAATAGAAGGACAGCTCGTCTTTGTCGTGGTCGCGAAGCCTGAGGCTCTCCTCTTTTAATCCGACGAGTTTCAGCCAATCATGGCAGAAAGTCTTCCAGTAATCGAACCACTCTAAGTCTGTATCGGGTTTACAAAAAAACTCAAGCTCCATTTGTTCAAATTCGCGGACTCGGAAAATGAATTTCCCCGGTGTAACTTCATTGCGGAATGATTTCCCGATTTGCGCCACCCCAAACGGGATTTTGCGGCGAGTTGTCCGTGCGATATTCGCAAAGTTGACGAAAATCCCCTGAGCCGTTTCCGGGCGAAGATAAATCTCGTCTGCTGTGTCTTCGGTTATGCCTTGAAAAGTCTTGAACATAAGATTGAACTTTTTTATGTCCGTGAACTCCAGCTTGCCGCATTTAGGGCAAGGGATTTTGTTGTCGATAATCTTGCCCATGAGCTGCTCATCAGTCCACCCCGCAGTTATCGCGCCGTCGAAATCTTCAATCAAGTTGTCTGCTCTGTGGCGAGTGCGGCAGCTCTTGCAGGAAATCAGCGGGTCGGAAAAGCCTGCTAAGTGTCCTGAAGCTACCCATGTTTGCGGGTTCATGAGAATTGCAGAATCAAGGGCGACATTGTAGCGGCTCTCCTGCACGAATTTCTTCAGCCATGCCGATTTGATGTTCGCTTTCAGCAACGCCCCGAGAGGGCCGTAGTCCCATGTGTTGGCTAAGCCTCCGTAAATCTCCGAATTTTGGTAGACGAATCCGCGCCCTTTGCACAGGGCAACGATTTTGTCCATTGATTTTTCTGTGTTCTTCATAGTTTTTGGCATCGTTTTATATTCCTTTCAGCCGCCAATGCGGCATTTGATTCGTAGTAATTCAACCCAACCGTCAGTCCCCGCTTCGTCGTCTTTGATTTTCGGTCTCTGTTTTCTTGAGTACAATCTTGTTAAAGAACATAATCAGCGGCACAATCGCGATTGCAACAAACCCTCCCGCAAATCCGTTGTTGTAGAGGTTGAGCCCGCCGTTCAAATCCCCAATGTAAATGGCGACTGAAACGTGCATGAACCCTACTATTATGCCCCAAACCGGACCATACTTGCACGAAATTGGTGCAAGACCCGTCGCGAACAGGATTGCCAGAGCATTCGCGGCGGTGGTGGTAACATCGACATCGTTGAAATATGCGTTCAGGTGGGCGGCAAGAATACTCCCCGCGAGAATGGGGATTGTATTGCGCAGGTGCTTCCCCGCGACTGCGAACCCCGCGATTGTGATAATCGCCCCGAGAACCGGCCCGTTTATCGGAATGCCGAGCAGAAGCATAGTCGCGGTTGCGACAATACACATGACCCCGATGTTAATATAACAGGTGCTTCCGTAGTAAGTAAAGTAATCGTTGTTATCGCGGTCTTTTTCTTTGATAATGCGCATATATTTGCTGATTGCGGCTCTCGGACCGCCTGAGAACAACCCGAAGATAATCACGGCGACAGAGAACGAAAACGCGCCAATCGCAAGAATCGTGGTGTGTTGGGTGTCCCAATATTCCTCAAGGCGAACTTCATGCCCGATGCTGCGGAAAATTCCTGCCGCAAAAGTTGCGATAAATCCTCCGGCTATGCCCGAATTGTAGAGGCAGTATCCAATGTGCATTCGCTTGACTGTCTCTGCGATTGCAGGGAAAATAAATCCGATGAAAACGCCGACCGCATATGCGGCGGCCATTCGCCACCAAACGTAATCACCGGTGGCGAAGGCGATTTCGCTGACTATCGGTGAAATCGTCGAGCTTGTAATGGCGTAGACAAGATAATCGCGGACGCGGGCTTTGTTGGCTTTGGCGTAACACCACACCCCGAAACACAGCGGGAGTGAGTTGACTATGTTTTTTCCGAACATAGCAAAGCCGAGGGTGAGAAACAGCGCGGCAATGATTTTGCCGTTTGGCTTGCTCTTGGATTTGATGAGCAAAATCAAAAACATTCCGCACGAAACGGCGGAATTAAGCAAAGTCGCACTCAGCCCTGCTAAAGCGACATAGTCGGTAACGAGAACACTGCGGGAGGTATTTATGTACCAAAAACCACGCAATACGTCCATAGGCGGGTTTGTCGCGAATGCAAAAATCACGAGTAGCCCGCATATGCCCGCCATTACGTAGTAATCGAAAGGAATCTTGTATTTTTGAGATAGGTGA
>WQXP01000204.1 GCA_009784765.1 Oscillospiraceae bacterium
AATTTAGAGCCGACTAATTTGTCGGCTCTTTTACTTTGTCGCCCGAAAAACGGCATGAGTAGCCGAATTAAAGCAAAACTTGAACCCGCACATCCGTGTGCAGGTTCAAGTAAGAGCATATTAGTGCTGGTAAGCGGACTTGAAGAGGTAGTTCCGTTTGTTGCGCGGAGTGCAGACGACCTCTATGCGTTTATGGTTTCGTATGGTTGTCTTTCTCCTCGCGATGTAACTCAACGTCCTCCGCAATTTGACCCTTGCGACGGTTGCTTAGCGTTTATGTTAGAGGTTTCGGAAAACATCGGCATGGAGTTTTTCGATAAGGGCTACCTTGTAATCGTGCCGTTTTATACGGCAGGGGATTGCAATAATAACATCACGAATGTAAGTGAAAACGGCGAAATCGTCATGACTATGACTTCGCAGGAGGGTCCTACATAAAAGCAGGTGGTTGGGAGCAGTGCTTGATTTTATGACTTTTTTCGAAAACTTTGCCCTCACCTATTGACAAGCGCGTGAAAGTATGGTATACTTAGTGATATACTATACAATAACAAAGGGGCTTACAAACCATGCAACAAGTTCAACAAACGGAATGTTTCAACATCATGGAAAAGATAGTTCAGCAGAAGTTAGAGGCTTATTTGCCCGACTCCGGCTGTTGTGCTTGCGATATGTGTGCGGGCGACATCATGTGCCTCGCGCTTAATAAACTGCCGCCAAAGTATGTCAACACGCACAAGGGCGAACTCTTTTCGCGAGTTGACCAAATTATGCTTCGGCAAAACAGCGTCGATATTGACTTCGCCGTTATTAACGCCATCGAACAAATCAAGGATAATCCGCGCTGTCAACAACAAGCTAAGAAATAATCACACATAAAGAACCTCCCGTTGACTTCGCAGCCTTCGGGAGGTTTTCTTTAATTTGATTATCCGTTGCCTTTGTTTTGTCCCTGAGCGTTCCCGCCCGCGTTGTTTCCACCCGCGTTAGCGTTTCCGCCCGCGTTGCCTTTGTTTTGCGTATTTCCGCCTTTGGCGGCGTTATTTTTGCCTTTAGCCATGATAATTACTTTCCTTTCGATATTAAGATTTACAATTATTATGGGCTAAAGACGCTTGTTTTATACATTCTTTTTCTCTGCGATTTACGCAAGTGTCAAGCGAGTTCCGCAACCTTGGCAGTACTGGTCTTCTCCAACCATATACGGACGCCTGCAATTCGGGCAGAACCCCGACTCTAACTCTGTTACCTGAGTTATCTGCGATTCTTGCTCTGCATTGGGGGCTTGCGGAGGCATCGACGGCAGTGCAAACGTATGTGTTTCGGTAATAACGCCCGTCTCCGTATCTGATTGCACACTCAGCTCTACGCTCGGCTCAGGTGCGGGCATGACTTCAGGCAACAGATTCTCGAGAATTTCAATCTCCTCATCATAACGCGCCGCGATTTCTGCTCTCTTACTTTCCTTCGCTCCTTGCGTTGCTTTCAGTGCGTCAACTTTCTCGAACTCTTCAGCTAATTCTTTGAGCACGTCAATCTTTGCCGTTTCAGCTTTTTCGGCTGTCAGCTCGTAGGCTTTTTCGCCGATTACGCAAAACTGTTCTTGGATTTCGCCCTCAAGTGCCGCAATATCTGTCCTTAATGCTAATGTCAGCAGGTCTTTCTTTCCTTGTAAATCCTCTATGTCTTTTCTGATTTTGAATGGGTCTATATTAGTCATTCTTTTCCCCTCCTGTATTTATTTAAGCTGCTTTTTCTTATATTGTACCACACTTGCTCAGCTTTGTCAAGGCTTTTTTCAAAAAAGCTGAACACTTTCGAGCTTGTCAATCGTATTAGCTCCAGAGGCTCAAATTTACGGAGGATTATGACTATGACTAAGAAAATATTAGCGGCACTGATTGCGGTAATTATAGCGATCAGTGCAATTTCTGCGGGAGCGTTGTCGATATTGCCCCCATTTACGCACAGCACTTCTGACGAGGTTTGTAATACGTGCGGAGTTCGAAAGCTTTGGCGTGCTACAAACTATCGTGTTTCCCCTTATAGCGGAATCGACCGTATGGCGGCAAAGCGCGATATTCACGGTGAGTTGCTTGTTGTTTCCTGCGAACAAACTCATCGCTTGATTCCTTTTTCTATATCTATGCCCGAACCGCGTTGTGAGAGTTGCGACAGCGAAATTCAATGCGAAGTTTGCGATGATTGCCTCAATTCTGCTTGCGTCTGTGTATGCGAACCACTGCCGCCAATCGGTTTTGAGATTGCCTTCAACCTTAACGGCGGCGAACTTCCGAGCGGAACGCCAAACACTCTGCGAACCGATGAGCAGGGCAGGCTCACGGGCGTACTGCCTGTTCCGACACGGGAAGGGCATCTGTTCTTTGGCTGGCGTGTTACCGGGCGAGGCGGCAATTTGATTAGTGTTAATATTGACGCAACAGGCTTAGCACGAAGGGGGAGCGTTTTCGCTGAAGAAGACATTCCGGGGGATTGGAATATAATCACCGATTTCACTCTCTACGCTGAGTGGACTGCTGTAGAGGACACAACAAGCTATGCGATTACCCTTGATGCGAACGGCGGAAATTTCTATGAAAATGCACCGACTGTTATACCGACTGCGTGGAATCAACGTATTGCAAATCAGACTATACCAACA
>WQXP01000205.1 GCA_009784765.1 Oscillospiraceae bacterium
ATTCGCTAAAAAGAGAGATTTTGCCTTATTCGCCGCTTCCGCTGTTTCATGCTCTGTCTTAGCGTTTTCCATTGCCCTTACGATGCAATTATTCGGAATGTTTATGTTCAAAGCTATTTTTCGCGCCATGTCATAACAAGTCTTCGAACCGCAGGCGAAGCAGTCAATGTGTTGTTTTTCATAGTTTGTTTTGCCCAAGGCTTCGAAAGCTTTTGCTATGTCCTCATCAGTTAAAACAGAGGGTTTTACAGGAACAGCCTTGTAATTTCGCATAAAACGCGAAAGCTCAAACAGATTGTCATACGCCTTATACTGCGCTTCATAATGCTCTCTCTTGTGTTTCTGCCGAGCTTTTCGCCCGGTGTTTTTCATCGCCTTATCCATTTCGAAAATACATCTGTCCTGTAACCCTGCCGTGCCGATATTGCAACCCTCCGCGCAGTTGAGTACATCATATATATCCGGCAGAAATTCCGGCAGCGTTTGGGCATAATGATTGAGCTTTTCATACACTTTGTCGCCTTCTGCTTTAGAAATGTGAAAGCTTTTCCCAATAAAAAACTCTATGTTTTCCTTGAAACCGCCGGGCATCGGGAAAAGCGAACCTAATCCCGAATCGCCGTGGTCGAAATCGCTTTCGTCGGTCAGGTCACTCAGGGAAATACCATTGTTGTTGAGATGTTCGAGCAGTTTGGTAAAAGTAACATTGTAATCGGCTAATTGCGTTTCGGCGAACTCATTAGCTTTCGCCATACAAGGGGAAAGTGCAGCGATTGAATCGCTTATGCCCTGATTTTCTTTCATATAAATGCTTGTGCAAGCCATCGGGCTGTGGACAGGTGACAGCTTTTCGAGCAAATCGTGGCGATAGAACTCACAGTATGTTACAATCGCGGGGCAAGGCTGAGTAATCAGCGGTTTGTTCGGATTTTCACCAATATGCTTGATATGCGCCCATACGCATATATCGGCTCCGAGAGAAACATCGTATATTTTATTCACACCGAGCTTTTTAAGATATGCGAACAGGCGTTTATATTCGGGAATATTAGTCTTGATTGACGGCGCGGCGATGAGAGAAATCGAATTCCCGGCGGCTAAATCAACGAAGAAACGCGCGGTATCGTCAGTAAAATACCTCGCATTATGTTTACACGCCGACACGCACAAACCACAGGTAATACACCTGTCGTGGTCGATTCTCACCTTGATATTACCGCATTCGTCTTGATAAGTTACATTCGCAGTTTCCATAGAACACTCTCGGACACAGCGATTGCACCCTACACATAAATCAAGCCGCTCTCTGATTATTTCAGGCATTTCTTCTCCACCCTTTCACAGACCTCCACGAAAACTCACTCGTGGCGGCGATTTATCTCACACCGACAACATACACGTCTCCACGCAATTCAAAAGCAGCGGCTCAGAAAAAGGTTTGGTGATATAATCGACAATCCCCATTTCAAACCCGCGTTCCTTGTCGGCTTCATTGTTGCTTCCGGTCAAGAATATAACAGGAATCCCCGCATATTCGGGGGTGGATTTTAACCGCTCCAAAGCGGCGAATCCGTCCATTTCGGGCATCATTATATCCAACAGAATCAATGACGGCAACGACGGTGAAGTTTTTTCTAACTCCTCGAACATAAGCAGTGCCGAGCTGAAAGCGGCTACGCGATACTGTCCCGCTAACGCTTCCTGTACGACTACGAGATTAACATTGCTGTCGTCAACCACGAAGATTGTTCCGGTCTCAGGTGAAAGCGCGGCATTGCCGGGCTTTTTCGGCTTGTGCTTTTGAATCAACAGCTTGAGCCTGCCGATAAACCCCGGGAGTTCGCAAGTGATTACGTCTGTTTCTCCTGCCTTCCCCGCGAGTTCTAACCTAAATGCAGCTTCGGAAAGCTCCGCTTCCCCGATATTCGCAAGGGCGCTTTTTGTGCCGTGAACCGTTGTTATAAACAACCCCATATCCTCGTTATCAAAGCTCATGTTTTCTAATACCGCCAGAGCGTTCTCGACATCTTTCACCACCGCCAAAGCCAACGCACTGCTCACAGCTTTAACTGTGCTTTTGGGAATATTCGTCTTCGCTCTTGCTTGCGCAACCACTTCGAGGGGGTGTTTATCGCGAATAAAGCGGTTAAGAATCGCGTTTAATTCACGAAGGTCAATGGGTTTAGAGAGATAACCGTCAAATCCGTTGTTAAGGAACATCGTCGAAGCCCCCGTAACGGCGTTCGCAGTAAGTGCGACAATCGGCTGATTGTACCCCATATCACGCAGAATTTTTGTCGCTTCGATTCCGCTCATCTTCGGCATCATATGGTCCATGAAAACAATGTCGTATTTATTCCCGCCCTTGATTTTGTCAATCCCCTCAAACCCGCTGACAACCGTTTCGATTTTAAGCCCGTAAGGCAGTAAGATTCCTTTCGCAACATAGAGGTTTGACTCGACGTCGTCCACAATCAGAACCCTTCCGTAAGGCATATATTCATGAGCCGTCTGCACTCTGTTTAACTTAGTCATGCTCCTGAAACGGCTTGAACACAGCTTTTCGCCTAATCCGAGTCCGCAGACATTCGTACCGATTTGCTTTTGCGGCAAATACACGGTAAATAATGTGCCTTTGCCGAGTTCGC
>WQXP01000206.1 GCA_009784765.1 Oscillospiraceae bacterium
CTCCACGCTTTTGCAATGTCGATTACATCGTCCTCTTCAGGGAGTCTGTCGTTCTCGTCCCACTCGTCCGTTATGGGGAACTCGTCAAACTTCAACGCCAATTCTTCGGCGGTGATTTCCCCCTCGTTTGTCATCAAGCCTTCATCGCCCGAATGCTCATATGCACGAAGCAGCTTCCCGTTCGCAAATTTCGCCCACGCATAGTAATCGGAAACTCTGTGGCTTGTGAAAAAGCAAAATTCGTCAAACAATGCAGAATGCTTTTTTGCCGATTTAATATCAGCTCCATGCAGATTTCCAAATAAATCAATAACCAAGACAAAACCATCTACTTGCGGCGACACGAACACATCATCATTTTGGCGAACATGATTGAGTCCATATTCCCAATTTGACTCACCAACAACACTTAACCGCAACTTTTCTATGACAGAATGCGGTGTTTCGCCTTTGATTGCGTACCAAGCAGTCTTATACCCGAACGGTTGCGGATAATCGGGCTGTGCATCAAACGCAACAACGGTTGTTTTCTTGCCGAATATTTTGTTAATCCAGTTTCCCATTGATGAGTTCTCCTTAGTCATTTGCGTAGGGGCGACCGTCCTCGGTCGCCCGTTAAACCGCAATTGCTCTCAATCAATTATCCCAGTTATACATTTTGCGCAGTTCCGCGCCGACTTTTTCGTGTCCCGCTTCTGCTTCCAAACGCTTGATTGCTTTGTAGTGAGCGCGCCCTGCTTTGTTCTCCATAATCCAGTTACGAGCAAAAGTGCCGTCTTGAATTTCGCGGAGAACTTTGCGCATTTCTTTGCGAGTTTCCTCTGTGATAATGCGTCTGCCGATTTCATAGTCGCCGTACTCCGCAGTGTCAGACACAGAGTAGCGCATTCCCGAGAACCCGCCGCGATAAATCATATCAACGATGAGTTTCATTTCGTGAATACACTCAAAGTACGCGATTTCGGGAGCGTAGCCCGCTTCTACGAGAGTTTCGTAGCCCGCTTTCATCAGCTCGGTAACGCCGCCGCACAGTACAGCTTGTTCGCCGAAGAGGTCGGTTTCGGTTTCTTCACGGAAAGTCGTTAAGAGTACGCCCGCTCTCGCGCCGCCGATTCCGTCCGCGTATGCGAGCGCAGTCTTGAGTGCGTTGCCCGTAGCGTCTTGATAAATCGCGGTAAGGCAGGGAACTCCCTTGCCTGCTTCGTACTCGTAGCGAACGGTATGTCCCGGTCCTTTGGGAGCGACCATGATTACGTCAACATCAGCGGGAGGGACGATTTGCCCGAAGTTGATGTTGAACCCGTGCGCGAATGCGAGTGTGTCGCCCGCTTTCAGATTGGGCGCGATACTGTCGCGGTAGAGGTCTGCTTGGAACTCATCGTTAATGAGTATCATGATGAGGTCGGCTTTTGCCGCCGCTTGTGCCGCCACTGCGACTTCGAACCCTGCATCTTTAGCGGCGTTCCATGCTTTGCCGCCCTCAAGCTCGGCGATGATTACTTTAATCCCCGAATCTTTGAGGTTAAGCGCGTGAGCGTGTCCTTGGCTTCCGTAGCCGACGATTGCAATTGTCTTGTCCTTGATGTGCGACAGGTCGCAGTCCTTTTGGTAAAAAATTTGTGCCATTGTTGTTTTCTCCTTAAAATTTTTATTTGGTTTTTTTATATGTCAAGCAATTTCCTTGCGGGAAATCGCTCTTCTTATCCTCACATACTCAACGCCCCCGCGCCTTTCTGAAGCGCGATGACTCCTGTTCGCGCAATTTCCTTAATCCCGTAAGGTCGCAGAAGTTCCTCAAACGCCGCGAGTTTCAGCGAGGTCGCAGACAGTTCTAAAGTCATGCTTGCCGCCGACACGTCGGAAATCTTCGCGCCGCTGATTTCCGCGATTGCAATCAGCTCATGCCGCTGATTGGGAACACACGCGACTTTAATCAACATTAATTCCCGCGAGAGCAGTTCTTCTCCCTTGACTGTCCGTACTTTTAGCACGTCCACAAGTTTGTTGAGCTGTTTCGCGATTTGCTCCAAGACTCGGTCGTCGCCCTCGGCGACTATGGTAATACGCGAAACGTCCGCGCTTTCCGTAACTCCGACGGCGAGGCTGTGGATATTAAATCCGCGCCGCGCAAAAAGCCCCGAAATTCGCGAGAGTACCCCCGCGTTGTTCTCGACTAAGACTGATATGGTATGCTTTGTATTCAGATTTGTATTCATCACAGCAGACTCCTTTCGTCCGCGTCAACGTCAACGACTAATACATACGGCTTTTTCGACGCGAGTAAAGCAATCAATGCTTTGTCGGCATTGCTGATGTCGCTAATTCGCTCGCCTTCAATCCCGTACGCCTGAGCGAGCTTGATAAAATCGGGACTGCCGTCAAGGAACACAGCGGTGAGGTTGTTGTCATAGCGGAGTTTCTGTACCTCTCTCACCATGCCGAGCCGATTGTTCACCATAATTATAATCTTGATGTTGATTGAATGCTGAACCGCAGTCGCAAGTTCCATGAGCTGCATTTGAAAACTGCCGTCGCCGCAAATCGCGATGACTTCGCGTTCGCTTCCCGCGTCCTGAGCGGCGCGCTTAGCTCCGATTGCCGCAGGGACGCTGTAACCCATAGTCCCCATGCCGCCCGAAGTCA
>WQXP01000207.1 GCA_009784765.1 Oscillospiraceae bacterium
GATTTCGTCTAAGGACATGAGTTCGTCCCGGGCAATCTGAGTTCCGTCGGTTGTAGCTGTCCGCCCGAGCAGATAATCGGTCGAAACGCCGTAATAGTCGGCGGCTTTCACTAAGAACGCCAAGCCGCATTCGCGTTTGCCCCGCTCATAATGCGACAGCAGAGCCTGCGCTATCCCTAAATCTTGCGCCGCTTTCTTCTGGCTGATTTTGCGTTCGTTCCGCAGTAATGCTAATATTCGCGGAAAATCGTTTATGTTGCTCATGGCTTTTCTGTACCCCCGATAATGTATACTGAGTGTATATTATATCACATTATTCGACAAAAGTAAAGGCTTATATAAAATTTTTATGAAAAAGCAAAAACTCTTGCTCCACGCTTGCTGCGCGCCGTGTTTGAGTGCGGTTCTCGAGCGGCTCTCCCCCGACTATGAACTAACCGTGTTCTTCTGCAACCCGAACATCGTCCCCCTCAGCGAATATGAGCGGCGGCTTGAGGGTGTTCGCGCTTTCATGAAACTCGTATATCCCCGCGTCCCGCTGATTGCTCCCGAGTATAACGCGCAGGTTTTCGCTTCTTGTGAACTTTGCTATGAGTACCGTTTCGCCGAAACCGCGAAAACCGCCCTCGTCCTCGGAATCGGGCTTTTCACCACGACACTCACCCTCAGCTCTCGCAAAGACGCTGATGAAATCAACGCAGTCGCCGCCCGTGTGGCGCGGGAGTACTCCCTCTCGCGGCTCTGGGCAGACTTCAAGAAAGCCGACGGCTACAACCGCTCAATCGCGCTGTGCCGTGAGTATGGGCTGTATCGACAGTCGTATTGCGGGTGTTCACCTGCTAAACATAGAAAGGAAGGCATATTATGAAAAGAAAACTTATGGCAATGCTGCTCACATTCGCGATTTTCGCAGGAGTAGTCGGGGGCGGCGCAATCGCTTGCGGACTTCCCTGTCGTGTCGCGCCTCCTGAAATCGCCCATGCTCTTAAATCGGCGTCTGATATTCGGCGCAGAGCAGTCGTTGTGCGTGGTAACTGTGGCGGCTCGGTGCGAGCGTTGCTCGGCGGTCTGCCGTATACTCCGCCCGGAATTGACGGCGGTTCGCTGAAGGTTTGCGGCGGAGCAGTAGTCGCAGTTGTAGCTGTAGCCGCCGCCCTTTGCGCCGCCCGCGACTCAACGGGGACAAGCACACAACCGCAATTCAGGTGAAGCGGCGGCTTTACGTGGCTTCTACTATTGTAGCATATATTTCTGCTCTTGTCAAGCATAAAAATCGAGAGGTTAATGATGCACTTATTGACAACGCAGAGTGAGTCCGCATCTTTTCTTAAAAATAGCTTGACAAATTTTAGGAAGCGTGTTATAATATCAAAGGGTATCGTCTATGGGATATGGCGGCAGGCACAGGAAATCTCGAGTATTACCTCCCCGAGGAAGCCTTGCCTTATTGCTACATTTCTACTTTGCTTGCAGACGATGCGAACTACTGTAAGCAAATCTTCCCGAAGTCAACGGTGTTTCAGTATGACTACTTAAATGACGATGTGGCTTTATTGTTTGAAAGTCAAATAGACATAACCAACATTAACGTGCCAACAAAGATGCCCCCAAAACTAATGAACGACCTAAACAACCCTGACATTAAGTGGATTATATTTATCAATCCACCATTCGCTACTGCTAATGATGGTGCTCTAAAGCGTGATATTAAGAAAGATGCAGTTTCATTTACCAAGGTTAGAGAACTAATGACGGAGGAAAACCTTGGTGAAACAAGTCGCGAGTTATTCTCGCAATTCCTTTGGCGTATTAACCGTGAATTTGGTGACAAAACTGCGTATTTGGGAATGTTCTCTAAAATCAAGTATATCAATGCTCATAACGACCACAAGATGCGCGAAAACTTCTTTAACTATAGCTACGAGCGTGGGTTTGTATTCCCCGCCAAAGCGTTCCACGGGACTAAGGGGAAGTTCCCTGTAGGTTTTCTCGTGTGGAATTTGGCAGAGCGAAAGCCATTGTACGAGCAAACAATTAAAGCGGATATATTCGACGAGAGACTTGAAAAAATAGGCATCAAAACCATTCCCTCAATTGAAAGAGGTGTTTCACTCAATAAAAAATGGGTTCCAAGATACAAAAACGACAACGGAGTTTTACCGCCATTTTCAAGCGCATTAAACCCCGCGTTTGAGCATAAAGATATAAGAAATCGGGTTGCGATTGGGTTCTTAGCATCGTGCAACTCTAATGGAAACGACTTCCAACACCAGAAAAATTCTATGCTTTTGTCTACACCGTACGTCAGTGCAGGAGCGTTTTCTGTAACTCCCGACAACTTCGAGCGTGCTATGATTCTCTTGGCGGTTAGGCTTATAGAGAAAGCTACGTGGCTTAATGACCGCGACCAGTTTCTCGAACCAACAACAGAAGACTTTGACGATTACTTCGTTTCTGATTGTGTTGTATGGACTTTGTTTTCGCGTTCCAACGAAACTGTTTCGCTGAGCGATGTTGAATATGACGGGAAGACCTATCAAATCAAGAATAATATGTATCCGTTTCTATTGTCTGAGGTACAAGGGTGGAAATGCTCACTTTATGATGTTCAAAACCGCCTTGCCACTGCCAATA
>WQXP01000208.1 GCA_009784765.1 Oscillospiraceae bacterium
TATGACGTGTGGGTTTTGTACGCAGACATGAGCCCTCCTGAAGCGGGCAGCGAGTTTATTGACGCACAGTCTTTGATTCTGTTAGATGTCGGCACAGATGAGTTCGACGGGCGTGAGCTTTATTTCGAGGAGTATTATGAGAGCGGCGTTATTTCGCGATACTTCTTTGATGAAGACGTGATTATAGGCGCAATCGCGTTGAAAGTCCCGTATACATTCCCGAAAGAGTTCGCCGATAACCTAATAAACAGAGTTGTTTTCATCACCATAGAAGAAGGTGTCGAGGACGAAAGCAAGTTCGACACGCCCGAAAACGCTATGAGCTATGCTGAGTATCTGCAAATGGTCTTCGGCGGAGGCGGCAGTAATTAAGAGAAAAGAAAGGAAGTTATAAAAATGTTGAACGGCAAGGAAGTCGGGCTTTGCCCGACGACGCGCAGCGAGCAGGAGCAAAGCTCCAAGCGAGCGGAGTTGAGTGGCGCAGAAATCATAATCGAGCAGCTTATAAGGCACGGGGTAAAAACCGTGTTCGGCTACCCCGGAGGAGCAGTTCTGCCGATTTATGATGCGCTGTACCAAGCGTTCGAGCGAATCGACCATGTTATCACCGCACATGAGCAGGGTGCATCTCATGCGGCGGACGGTTTCGCACGTGCCGGCGGAAGAACAGGGGTCGTTATCGCGACGAGCGGGCCGGGGGCGACAAATCTTGTTACAGGAATCGCGACGGCGTACCTTGACAGCGTTCCTCTTGTTGCGATTACGGGGAATGCCCCGGTGCCGCTACTGGGGCGAGACGCTTTTCAAGAGGTTGATATTGTAGGCATAACCCAACCGATTGTCAAGCATAATTTCGTAGTCCGCGATGTGAAGGATTTAAGTTACACAATCGCGAAAGCCTTTGAGATTGCTAACGCAGGCAGAAAAGGGCCTGTGCTGATTGACGTTCCCAAGAACGTGCAGGAAGCCAAGTGTGGCTATGTTGCGGTAACCGGGAAAGCAAGCATGAACGCGCCTGTCGCGTCGGGGGAAAGAGCGGGGTTAGCAGAAGCGATTAAAGCGATTATGGGGGCGAAACGCCCGTTTATTTATGCGGGCGGCGGAGTAGTCGCAGCTGAGGCTTGCACGGAACTTCGCAAACTCGCGGAGCTGATTAACGCGCCTGTGGGGTTCAGCCTCATGGGGCTGACTGCTATGAGCAGCACTCATGAGCTTGCATTGGGAATGTGCGGAATGCACGGCAAATACGCGGCGACTCATGCGAAAGCGCAGTGTGATGTTATGCTCGCTCTCGGGGTACGGTTCTCTGACCGCGCAACAGGGAACATTCCGATTTATAAGCAGGGAAAGACGATTATTCATGTGGACATTGACCACGCGGAACACGGCAAGAATGTGACCCCGGACATAGAAATCAGCGGGGATTTGAAAGAAGTCCTCACAGAAATGCTTCCGCAATTGTCGGCAATTCGTAATCAGGATTGGTTAGACAAACTCGAAACTCTCAAGGCAGAGTGTGCGAAAATGCGCCAAGTCGGCGAGTTTACGCCCCAGACGGTAATCGAAACAGTGGGTGAGTTTATGCCGAAAGACGCGGTAATCGCGACAGACGTTGGGCAACATCAAATGTGGACAATGCAGTATTACCCCTTCCGAAAACAACGAACTTTCCTGACTTCAGGAGGGTTAGGGACTATGGGCTACGGAATGGGTGCGGCAATAGGGGCGTGTTTCGCGAGTGAGGGCAAACACACAGTTTTATTCACGGGCGACGGAAGTTTCGGAATGAACCTGAATGAACTCGCCACTGCGGTGTCGCAAAATCTGCCCTTAGTGATTGTGATTGTGAATAACGGCGTTCTCGGAATGGTGCGGCAATGGCAGAAACGCTTCTACGACCAGCGATATTCTCAGACGACACTACAGCGCAAGACTGATTTTGTAGCATTAGCACAAGCATTCGGGGCGAAAGGTGTCCGCTGTACTAACGTAAGCGAACTCCGTGAAGTGTTATCAAACCTGCCGAATTCGCCAATAGTTATTGACTGTCAAATCTGTATGGACGAAGAAGTTCTGCCGATGATTCCTCCCGGGCAAAGCGTCGAGAATATGATAACGACTAAGTTCGCAATGGAAGCAGGAGGAGATGCGTAATGAAATTCACAGTTGTCTTATCCGTTCACAATCGCTACGGCGTATTGAACAGAATCACGGGCGTGTACGCACGCCGCGGATATAACATTGACAGCCTCAGCATGGAAACAAGCAATCCTGAGGTTTACCGCATTACAATCTGCTCCAAAGGCGACGACTACGCGCAAATGCAGGTAACGCGGCAATTAGCCAAGCTCCATGATGTGGTGGAGGTCGAACTGATATGAGTGAACTGAACCCCGGCTTGGGGGGCGACTTGGGGGGCGACTTAAGTTTGCAAAACATCAACGCTCGGGTAGAGAACGCGGCGAAGTTTTTCGGCTCAGGCGGCATAGTAAAATGCACAGGGTTCATCGAAACACAAAGCTTAGTCAAAGACGATTACTGCGAACTGTGGCTCAAGACAGAGAACCTGCAGACCACAGGCTCCTTTAAGCTTCGCGGCGCGTATTACCGAATGTCGCTGCTCACAGAGGAGGA
>WQXP01000209.1 GCA_009784765.1 Oscillospiraceae bacterium
GAGTATTGCCGCGAACAAGGCAAAACCCTGATTCTTGTTTCCCATGACAGCGATATAGTCGAAAAATTCGCAGACGAGGTAATCAGCTTATGAATGAAGTTATAGCCCTTAACATATGGCAGTTCGCGCTGATTTATCTTCTGCTGATTGTAGTCCTTCTGATTATGCGAAATCGGCGAATAAATCAGACAAAGTTGCTCATAGTCGCCAGCGTGCGAATGACAGTTCAGCTTGTTCTCGCAGGATTAGTTCTGACTTATATCTTCGAAAACCCACACCCGGGGTTTGTCGCGGGGTATCTAATCTTGATGACGGGGTTCGCGATTTACATGGTTCTGCGCCGCGCCCCGAAAAAGCTGCTCAACCCGCGATTTCGGGCGATTGTTGGTGCTGCTCTCGGAGTGTCGGGGCTTGGAGTAGTCTGCTTTTTTATCACGGCAGTCGTGGGGGTGAGCATTTTTAACCCCCAATACACAATCCCCATTAGCGGCATGATTATAGGAAACGCCATGACAGGGGTGGGGCTGGGATTGAAGGCTTTCGGCGAGAACATCGAGTCTAACCGAGTGCGGATTGAAACGCTGCTGAACATGGGTGCCGCTCCGCGAAAGATTCTCACGCCCTTTGTGAACAAGTCCGTCGAGACTGCTTTGCTTCCTACGCTGAACTCCATGCTCGGAATGGGGATTATCTCACTCCCGGGTATGATGACGGGTCAAATTTTGTCCGGAACGCTCCCGACTACTGCGATTTTGTATCAGATTGCAATAATCATCGCAATCAGCGCGGTTACTTGCCTTGCGGTGTTTCTGTGCCTTTATTTCGGGGCAGGGACTTTGTATAATCGCCGTGGCCAGATGACAGTTGATGGCAGTTGACAGTTGACAGTTATGGTGGTAGTGGGGGCAAATAAAGTTTTTACAAAAAAATTTCAAAAAACAATTGATTTTTTGGCAAAAGTATAGTATAATAAGTTTTATATATATTTTCGATACGATTAACTATCAATTCAGGAGGTTCAACAATCCATGAAATCATACAAATGCGAAAACATACGCAATATCGCTCTGGCGGGTCATAACGCGAGCGGTAAAACAACCTTGGCAGAGGCTCTGCTGTTCAAGGGCGGGGCAGTCACCAAATTAGGGAAAGTAACCGACGGAAACACCGTCTGCGACCATGACCCGGAAGAAATCAAGCGCAAAATTTCGATTAACACAGCTTTCGCGTATCTTGAGTGGAAGAACGTCAAAATCAACCTCCTTGACACGCCGGGTCAGTTTGACTTCATCGGAAGTATGCCCGAAGGCGTTCGTGCGGCAGAAACAGTGCTGATTACCGTTTCAGCGAAAGACGGTTGCCAAGTCGGGACTATTAAGGCGTTCAATGAAGCGAAAAAGCAGAACAAAGCAGTTGTGTTCGTGATTACTAAAGTCGATGAAGAAGGGGCAGATTTCGGCAAAGCAGTGGCGAGCCTCAAAGACAGATTCGGCACGGCAGTCTGCGAACTCACCGACCGCGACGCATTGGCTGAAATAATCGCGGGAACAGACGAAGAGCTGATGAACAAGTTTCTCGAAACCATGGAACTCTCCGACGACGAGTTCAACAACGGTTTGCCGGCTGCTCTGGCACGCGGAGAAGCCGCACTCGTAGTTGACGGAAAAGACATTGACGCGCTTCTTGATTTGATTGTAAGTTCGTTCCCGTCGCCTAAAGCTTCGGCTGGTGAACCCCTTGCGGTAAAAGACGGTGAAGAAGCCAAATATATCAAGTTCGATGACACCGCGAAAAGCGTATCGGCGTTCGTGTTTAAGACAGTCGCAGACCCCTTCGGAAAAATGAGCTTTGCGAAAATCGTTACAGGCTCTCTCGGCGCGAAAAGCGAGCCGACCAACACCCGCACAGGTGAGGTTGAGCGCTTCGGGAAGTTCCTCACTCTGCGTGGCAAGAAACAAGAGGACTTAGAGGAAGCTTTCGCGGGGGACATTGTCGTAATCACGAAGATTGACGCGATTACAGGCGACACTCTTTGCAGCGCAGATGCCAAAAACACAGCTTTCGCGCAGATTGAATTTCCGCCCGCTGTTTTCTTCAAAGCGATTGCCGCGAAAGGCAAAGGCGATGAGGTAAAAATCAGCAGTGCGATTAAGAAAGTATTGGAAGAGGACAGAGTCCTCAGCTATGTCAACAACGCGGAAACTCGCCAGCGTGTCATAGGCGGGCTCGGCGACCAACACCTTGATGTTGTTGTGTCTAAGATGAAAGCGAAGTTCGGCGTTGATGTTGAACTTTCTGACCCGATTATCGCGTACCGCGAAACAATCCGCAAAAAGGTCACAGGCGTTGAGGGCACACACAAGAAACAATCGGGCGGTGCAGGGCAATACGGAAAAGTCGTCATGGATTTCGAGCCCCACAGCGAAGATGAATTAGTATTCGAGGAAAAAATCGTCGGCGGAACTGTGTCGAAACAATTCTTCCCCGCAGTCGAAAAAGGCCTGCGAGAAAGCATTCTTCACGGAGCGGTCGCGGGTTATCCCGTGGTTCGTCTGAAAGCGACGCTCATGGACGGGAAAATGCACCCCGTTGACTCGAAAGAAGTCGCGTTTATTTCAGCGGCGAAA
>WQXP01000210.1 GCA_009784765.1 Oscillospiraceae bacterium
ATTGGCGGATTACCGGAAATCAAAGCGACGCAACAGTTATAAACGCGAACAATGTTCTTTATATATGCCCTAACGAAACGGCGTCGAATCTAATTCTCAGAGCAATTTCGCGGGTGAACTCGTCAATTACCTCAGACATGGTTACGGTGCTTATTCCGAGTGCAAGCTTCGTGAGTATCAGCCCGTCGATTACAAACCTCCAAAGAGGAAGCACAATGCAATTCTCCGCTACGGTGAGCGGTCTGCACAATCCGCCTCAAGGGGTTGTGTGGAGCATTTTAGGGAACGCGAACTCGGGTACGACGATTAGCAGCAGCGGTCTTTTGGCTGTTCACGCGAATGAAACAGCAACTCAGTTGACAGTTGTCGCGAAATCTGATTTTGCGCCTGACATAGTCCGCGAAGCCATAGTGTTCTTAGGCAATATGCCCGCAACGGTTACGAGCATAGATATTGAACCCGGCGCGGTTACTCTTCAAGCAGGGGCGGTTCACCCATTCAATGCTACGGTACACGGCAACTCAAACCCGTCACAGTTTGTGACGTGGGAGGTTGCCGGGAATACATCTTCGGGAACTTCAATCGCGATGGGTTTGCTCTTCGTCGGCTTTGACGAAACGGCGAAAACCCTCACAATTACAGCAACTTCCGTTGCGGATACAAGCATATCTGCCTATGCAGTCGTTACAATAGAAACGCAAACCTCTGCTTGCATTCTGTGCGGATTGCCTTTGTGTGACTGTCTTTCCCTCTCTGCGGCGGCATCTGTCGTGCGAGCGGCAGTCGTGGTTGATTGCTTCTGTTGCGGGGCTCCTGTGAATGTCATCACGACCACTCATGTAAACATTTGCACCGATACAAACACCATGAGCGTTTCTGTGCGAACGGCGGCGAAGCGAAACACGAAAGGCGCAGTTCTCTCGAGTGAAATTTCCCTTAATCAACTTGCCCGAACGCGAACTAATCTCGACACTTTCGAAATTATTGTCGAGGTCATGTCCGATACCGGGCAGTGGATTCCGTTTGTGGGGTGAAGCAAAAGAAGAGCGAAACGAATGCTTTCACATTTTCCTCACCCTGTCAACTTCGCGGCGAGTTCGAGAGCTTCGTCGAACTCACACACCAAAACATCGCTTGCGATTTTCGTGATAATCTCATCATATTCGCTGTCCGGGGCGACTTGTTCGCGCAGAGCTGCGAGGGTTTCTTCAACCCCTTCCATATCAAACGCCTCGAGTGCGCTTTTGAGGCGAGTGGCAAGTTCGCCGACGAGTGCCGTGTCCATGACTTTTTCGGTGCTTTTTTGTTTCTGGGCAGTACGGATTTTGGTGAGAACTTTGCCGATATTTTCGAGCAACTCCGAAAGCTCTTCTATAAAAGGCACGTTATTTTTGATTACGAAATCCCAATCATTGTTTTTGGCAGATATTTCGAGAGCCCGTGCGTGTTTGGAGAGCTTCGCCGCACCGATACTCGCCGTCGCACTCTTGAGTGCGTGGACATGAACGGCATACAGCGCAAGATTGTCTTTCGCCAAACAATCACAAAGGGTGTTGATTTTTTCAACCCCGTCATTTTTGAAAACCGCCAGTGTTTTAAGATAGTTCTCGACGTTTCCGCCCGTCATATAAACGCCTGTTTCCGCATCAACGCCCTTGATTTTTATGCCTTTAAGCAGAACCGCATCGACAGCCGCGCCGCCGCTGTTCAGGCTGTTTTGCAGCTCCTCAAAAGCGTCAGCGTCTTTGAGCTTGCTTTCAGGCAGCCAGCGTTTGAGTATCCCGTCAAGGAGAGTAATCTCAATCGGCTTTGCTATGAAATCGTTAAATCCGTTCGCTATGAACATCTCGCGCACACCGGAAACAGCATTCGCAGTAAGCGCAACTATAGGCAGCGGCAGCGTGACGCTGCCCGCGGACGCAGACTCAATCAGACCTTCCTTTTCAAGTTCGCGAATTTGCGCGACTGTTTCAATCCCGTCCATTTCGGGCATCATGTGGTCCATGAAAACCAAGTCATAACTGTGCTTTTGGAGAGCCTCGAGAGCTTCACACCCGCTCGCACAAGTGTCGATTTGCATTTTATAAACGCTGAGCAGCCCTTTGGCAATCACTAAATTGGTGTTAATATCATCGACTATAAGCACCCGCGCATCAGGCGCGATAAAGTTGCTGAACTGGCTCTTGAAACTCGAGTCCGATGCCGCGTTGCGATGGTTAATCAGCTCCGCTATATCAGCGGTGTGTGCGGGCATGAACAGCGATTTTGTAAGCTCGCTCTCAGAATCAGAGCCCGAAAGCTCGCCGTAAGTACAGATGAGCGTTACAGCCGTATCTTCACGGGTGAAGTGATGAATCTGCTTCTCTAAACTGCCGTAAGAGAAGGACGACACGAACACAAAATCAAAGGTGTTCCCGCGGCTCTCGAGTTCCCGCAGGAACGCCGCTTGGTCGTAAACGACGGTGTGGGCTAACTCAAGGCTTTCTAAAGACTTAGTGAGAGTGTCCGCAAAAGCCTCCCGCGTTTCGTAAAGCAGAACATTCACACCCTTATATACATCGCTGATTTGCGCGAAAACTTC
>WQXP01000211.1 GCA_009784765.1 Oscillospiraceae bacterium
TGCGAAGTTCATGCCCTCTTCAAGAGCAACGGGGGTAATGAGTTCTACGTTGATTGTGGTGTGGTCGCCGGGCATACACATCTCTACGCCGGGCTCAAGAGTTACCACGCCGGTAACGTCAGTTGTTCCGAAGAAGAACTGCGGACGATAGTTAGACATGAACGGAGTATGACGACCGCCCTCGTCTTTTTTAAGAACGTAAACTTGCCCTTTGAACTTGGTGTTCGGTTTAATCGAGCCGGGTTTGCAAAGCACTTGTCCGCGACGAACTTCTTCACGCTTAACTCCGCGGAGCAGAACGCCCGCGTTGTCGCCCGCTTGAGCTTCGTCAAGAGATTTGTGGAACATTTCGATTCCGGTAGCAACGGTTTTTGTCGGCTCGTTAGAAAGACCAACGATTTCAACAGGGTCGTTGACTTTAAGAACGCCTTTTTCCACACGGCCGGTAACAACTGTTCCGCGTCCGGGGATTGTGGTAACTGCCTCAATACTCATCATGAAAGGCAGGTCGGTTTTACGCTCAGGAGTCGGGATAAACTCGTCAACAGCTTTCATGAGTTCATGAATGCAGTTGTACTCTTCGCTTGTAGGGTCAGTAGCAGCCGATTCGAGAGCTACACGCCCTGAGCCGCGAATAATGGGAGTATCTTTTCCATTAAAGCCGTTAGCGTCAAGAATTTCGCGGAGTTCTTCTTCTACGAGTTCAACGAGTTCGAGTTCATCTGCGTCCATACCGTCGATTTTGTTGATGAATACAACAAGAGCGGGTACGTTTACTTGTTTCGCAAGCAGGATATGCTCTTTCGTTTGCGCCATAACACCATCAGTTCCCGCAACTACGAGAATGCCGCCGTCCATTTGCGCCGCGCCTGTAATCATGTTTTTGATATAGTCCGCGTGTCCCGGGCAGTCTACGTGTGCGTAGTGGCGGTTTGCAGTTTCATACTCAACGTGAGAAGTGTTGATGGTGATTCCGCGTTCTTTTTCTTCGGGGGCTTTGTCGATTTGGTCATACGCAGAAAACTTCGCGCCGCCCGACAGTGAAAGGGTTTTGGTGATTGCCGCCGTCAACGTGGTTTTACCGTGGTCAACGTGACCGATGGTTCCGATGTTGACGTGGGGTTTGGTTCTTTCGAATTTTTGCTTAGCCATGATTTTTCTCCTTTTTTAATGTGATTTTTGATTTAATTTGTTTGGTTTCGTCAAGCTATCCCCTCCGTAGCGGCAGAGCCGCTCCTGCGGGGAATCGCTCTTGCTTTACTTTTGTTTATTTGGAAATGCTTTCAGCTATGCTCTTGGGAACTTCCACATAGTGGCTCGGTTCCATGACATACTGTCCGCGCCCTTGAGTTTTTGAACGCAGGTCGTTCGAGTAACCGAACATTTCAGACAGAGGCACATTCGCGTTGATTTGTTTAACTCCGCCACTGTCGCTGAGTTCCGATATTTGCCCGCGCCGTGAGTTCAGGTCGCCGATTACGTCGCCCATATAGTCTTCAGGGGTGATTACGACAACTTTCATAATCGGCTCCATCAAGACCGGTTGTGCTTTCTTACAAGCTTCTTTGAACGCCATCGAACCTGCAATCTTAAACGCCATTTCGCTCGAGTCAACGTCATGATATGCCCCGTCATAGAGCGTTACCTTAACGTCAACCACGGGATACCCCGCAAGAACGCCCGCATTCATCGCGCCTTTGATTCCCGCATCGACTGCCGGAATATACTCTTTAGGAATCGCACCGCCGATGATTTTGTTGACAAATTCGTAGCCTTTGCCCGATTCATTCGGCTCGACTCTAATCTTAACGTGCCCGAACTGCCCTTTACCGCCGCTTTGGCGTGCATACTTGGTATCTTGCTCAACACTGCCGCGAATGGTTTCCTTATACGCAACTTGGGGTTTGCCTACATTCGCTTCAACTTTGAACTCACGCTTCATGCGGTCTACGATGATGTCAAGGTGCAGCTCGCCCATTCCCGCGATAATCGTCTGCCCTGTCTCTTCGTTGGTATAAGTTCTGAAAGTCGGGTCTTCTTCCGCGAGGCGCGAAAGCGCAATGCTCATTTTCTCTTGCCCTGCCTTTGTTTTCGGCTCAATCGCGAGTGAAATTACAGGCTCGGGGAAGTTCATGGACTCTAAAATTACCGGGTGAGCATCATCGCAGAGGGTGTCCCCTGTTGTCGTGAATTTCAGCCCGATTGCTGCCGCAATATCCCCTGCGTAGCAATAGTCTAAGTCCTCACGAGAGTTCGCGTGCATTTGCAGGATTCGCCCCACACGCTCTTTCTTGCCTTTAGTCGCGTTGAGTGTGGCTTCCCCTGCTTTGATTTTGCCCGAATATACGCGGAAAAAGCAGAGTTTTCCCACATAGGGGTCAGTCGCGATTTTGAACGCAAGTGCCGAAAAGGGCTCAGAGTCAGATGACTTTCTCTCGCATTCTTCGTCATTCTTGGGATTAACCCCCTTGATTGCTTCAACGTCTGTCGGTGCGGGCATATAGTCAATCACTGCATCAAGCAGTTTTTGAACGCCTTTGTTGCGGTATGAAGTCCCGCAGACTACCGGCACCA
>WQXP01000212.1 GCA_009784765.1 Oscillospiraceae bacterium
CTGAATCTCTATATCGTATGCGACCCGGAGTGCCAATGCAGCCTCCCCTCCTGTGAATTCCTCTGTGATTTTCCCGAGCAAATGTCAAAGTTTGCCGGTGAGTGGCACGGTTCTCACCCTGCATTGATAGACGCTTTGATGAGCCTCTCTCGTGTAAGCCGCGTAACTTACAAACCCTGCCCCGACGGAATCCGCGCTTGGAACTCAATAAAAGTCGAGTACGATAGCGGATACACGGAATTTGCACCCCCCCTGAATTAAAAACCAATGAAACGAATATTAAAGAAAGAGAGGTTCGTATTATGAACAACACTAACAAAAAATTACAAGCTGAAAGAATCAGCAACGAAATCGGAAACATTTCCGATGTTTACCTTGCAGACGCAGACATGGTTCGCAGCCGCACAGGCGAACCCCGCATTTCAAAAGTCCGCACATGGCACTATGCCTCAGGAGCGGCAGCAGCAGCACTCTTAGTCGTAGTCGGGGCGTTTGCTCTGCTGACTATATTCGCGCCTCCCGGAGGTTCAGGGCCGCTGAGCAGCGGTGAGGTGCCGGTTACTCATAGTGATGCTCCGACAGAAGATAACCCCACAGAACCCACCGAAACGACTCCCCCGGAAGCGACACTACTCCCCGTAATCTACAGCACCTACAGTCTTCCTTTCGCAGGCGGAGCGGCTGACGCAGGACACTGGAAAAACGTAATCGACAGCTTCGCGGAACTGCGCGATTTCTACGACATAATTTTCGAACCTGTCTGGGGAAAAGAGGGGGACATCAGCCAAATTCGCGACCAAGTGTTCTTTAATGAGGCAGAGTACAATGAAGAGTTTTTCGAAGAGCGTTTCTTAGTATTAGTCAGCTTCGGAGAACGAACCCCTGATGTTACCTATGACATAAGCTCAGTCACAAAAGCAGAAGACGGGCTTGTTGCCATCAACATCGACCGCGATATTCCCGTCGGCGCGACTGCTTCCCCCTCATATTGGGTGTTAGTTGTTGAAGTTCCGATTAGTGCCTTCGACGGAATGCAAGTCGAGCATTTCCTTTCAGACTATGACTTCGGCTTCCCCCGTTGAAAAGCTTCAGCCTCATCAAAGGCGCACACGAATAAGGAAAGAAACCTTGGTGCCGACGCCTAATTGCGAATCCACCCATATTTGCCCGCCCATGGATTCAACAATGCGCTTAGAAATGGCGAGTCCTAATCCCGCGCCGTTATAGCTGCGGCTGATGCCGCTGTCTGCCTGTTCGAAAGCGTTGAACAATTTCGCAGTATTGTCGGAGGAAATGCCAATCCCGTTATCAGACACTTCGAAGCGCAGTTCGCAATGCTTATCGTCTTGTTTATTCAGGAACACATCCAACCCGATTTGCCCGCCGGGGTTCGTGAACTTCACGGCGTTAGACAACAAATTCGATAACACTCGCGACAGAAGCCGCGCATCACCGACAAGGAGAGGGGGTATTTTTTCGTCAGCATTAAAGGTGATGGTGTGCTGTTTTTCATCAGATTTGATACGAATAACCGCGAGAACTTGGTTAATCACAGCTGCGAACTCAAATTCAGCGTTGATGAGTTCGCAGCTCACTTGGTTTGAGTTAGCGACCTCGAGTATATCGTTAATCATCGCAAGCAAATGGGCGGAGGATTCCTCAATTTTGCAAAAAGCGTAATCCTTCGCCTGCATATCAGCACCAAATTTCCCGATGGTGGTCATGCCCATGATAGCGTTCATAGGTGTGCGTAATTCGTGGCTCATGTTCGACAAAAAGTCGCTTTTCGCCTGATTAGCGGCTTGCTCCCTTTCAGTAGCCTTGACTAATTGCGTAATATCAAAAGCGTGGCGCAAATGAACGCGCCTGCCGTCATACCAGTTGATGTAACAGTCGGTATGACGGACGTGGGTGTCCGCTTCGGGGATATATTCGTTCCAAGTAATAGTAGATTCCGGCTCTTTCCCGAGCCGATAACAAGGGCAAGACTCGCAGCGAGACTCAGCGCCGTTGTGAAGAATTTCATAACACCGCTTACCCGTCGCCTCATAGTCCATAATGCCGAAGCTGTCTTTCATGTGCTGATTAACAAAAAGTAACTCACAAGAATCAGGGGCGGCAACATAAATGTTTGTATCAATGCTGTCTAACACGCTCTTCATTGCAAGAAGCGTGTTATCTCTCATTATATTTGCTTCGTTGATTTCGTCTAACAGCCGCTTGCGTTCGTCAGACTCGATAATCTTAATCTGATTGTTCACCCGCATTTTGACAACCGCATTATGAAAAGGTTTGGTTATATAATCAACCGCGCCGAAAGAAAGGGCCTTAACCTCAGCTTCGTCATTATCAAGGCCGGTAATAAAAATCACAGGAATGTCCCGAGTTTTGTCAGAGCGTTTTAACGCCGCAATGACCTCATAACCGTCCATATCAGGCATGAGTATATCAAGCAGAACAATATCCGGCATATCACGGGCCGCCGTCTCGACGGCTTTGCTGCTGTCTACCACAGCAAAGACGTTATAATCGTCTTCCAAAATTTCCGTCAATGCAATAATGTTGTTCGGTTC
>WQXP01000213.1 GCA_009784765.1 Oscillospiraceae bacterium
CCGGGGATTTGGTCGCTCTTAAACAAAGCGACTTCCGTGCCGTTGATTTCAACAATCGCGTTGCCCGTATCAGGCTCGACTTTTTGCACCTTAACGCTCATGATTTCGTTCTGGAGGCTGCCCCACTGCTCAATCAACTGCTCCCGCTCGACTTCTTTTATGCCCTGCTTAATCACCTGCTTAGCAGTCTGCGCGGCAATCCGCCCGAAATGGCGTGTGTTGAGCTTAATCACGCAAGTATCGCCGACTTTATACTTTTTCGAGATTTTGTTTGCGTCAACAAGTGTGATTTGATTCGCGTCGTCCACAACTTCTTCTGCCGTTTCGACAATCATTTTGTTGATACACACGTCGAACTTCCCTTTGGTGATGTCTATATTAAAAGTAATATCCTCACTTCGCGGATAATCTTTCTTAATCGCGATTATAAGCGCGGTCTGAATTTTTTCGACAAGTACTTCCGGTGAAATGCCCTTCTCTTTGGCAACCGCCGCTAAAGCGTCGAAAAGTTCTGTGTTCATGGCACTCATTGCGTTTGCTCCTCCAAATTTATTCTTAATGCTTTCTTGAGCGGGATTTCCTCCTCACCCAGTGTGATTATTTTATCCTGCGCGTTATATCCCGTGAGTTCCCCGGCTGTGCTTTCTGTCTTTCCGTTTTCTAATCGCCGCAGAACCCGCACTTGCTTGCCCGTACACCGCTCGAAATGCTCCGCGTGTCTGAGCCGCCGCGTAATTCCGGGTGAACCCACCTCAACAATATCTATGGGCGATTTTTTCATGAACTCTAACTCATCTATGAGTTTGTTCAGCGGCAGTGTGAGTTTCTCGCACTTGTCTAAGTCAAGGGGGGCAACGCCGTCGCTGTTGTCGGATTTTGCGTCAAACAGCACCCTCAGATAGGTGTACGCGCCTTCTTTTTCGAAAACAACGTCCCACAGAATACAGGCATTTTCCTCAAGGAAGGGCGTTACAGCACGCCGTGTGATGTCTTCAATTCGGTTCATATATGGCTGCTCCTTCAAAGTCTAAGCCGGAGTTTGTCAACCCCGGCTCTTTCACTTTTCAATACTTACTATTGGGAATTATACCACGTAATTTTGTATTTGTCAACACTTTTTCAAAAATTTATTGACAAAGTTGAAAAAATATGGTACACTTGTATTCAAAGCTAAAGAAGAGATAAGCCCAAAGGGCGGGCTTTGCCCGTCCGTAGGGCTTATCTTGACAACAACTAAAGTACAAGAAAAGGCGGTGAAACACATTATGGAAACGCAGACAACCCAAACCACAGGACAAGAACTTTATTCATACAAGGGTTATCACTTAGTCCGCAACAAGCGCGAAATATACTATGGCAACTTAGCTGATGATTTCATTACGCAAATTAACGTAATGTCCGTCGCTGAGAAAAAAGGCGCGAAAAACGGCACTCTCGAAGTCGCCGATAAGCTCAAAATCATGCTCGTCCCCTCGAGTGTGTTGGACGGCGTTCCTTTTAACGCCGCGAAAGCCAAGACCGCTACTCGCGAAAACCTCCACGAAGCTCTCGAAGTCGCCCGGGAGTGGTTAAGCAAAGCGAATTAGCAAAACAAGAGCGATTCCCGCGCAGGGGCGGCTCTGCCGCTCCGCAGCGGGATAGCTTGACGGGAGCAAACAAGAACGATTATGATTTACACCCTCACTATGAACCCCGCATTCGATTATATCTTAGAACTCGATGAGCTTGTTGTCGGAGGGCTTAACCGCGCAAAGTCGTTCCGAATGGTGGAGGCAGGCAAGGGCTATAATGTCGCCTTAGCGTTAGACTCCCTTGACGTACTGAATATCGAATTACGCGCAGCACACGCCGAGCCGCGAATCAACGTCAAAATCCATGCAGGCGGCTCTGTGACTGAGGTTAATACTACCACCACAATCAGTGAAGACGAATTAGCTCTAACCCGCGAACCCCTTCGTGAACTTGAAGGGGGGGATATTCTTGTAGCAAGCGGAAGCCTGCCCAAGGGCGTTCCGACTAACTTCTATGCGGAAATCGCCGAAGAGCTGTCTGCTCGCGGCGTCATCGTGATTGTTGACACGTCGGGAGAACCGTTACGCGCAGTCGCCCGGAGCGGGGCGGCGTTCATGATTGCGCCGAATGAGCAGGAGTTCGCGGAGCTAAGCAGCCCTGGGGGAGAGTGCGATTGCAATGTTCTGCTGTCAATGGGTGAAAAAGGCGCGAAGTTCATTGGCGTTGACGGGCAGGAATATTTCTGCCCTGTGGAAAAAGCAGCCGAAAATGGGTATACTGTAGGGGCGGGGGATACTCTGCTTGCGGGATTTGTCGCTGAGTGGAGCAAAAGCAAAGATTTTCAGAAAGCGTTAAACGCGGGAGTAAAATTGGCAGGTGATTATGTATGCAAATAGCCAAGCAGGCAAGCTCTGCTTGCCGCGCGGAGATTGAGCGAAGCTCAATCGGAGTAATAGCCAAGCAGGCAAGCTCTGCTTGCCGCGCGGAGATTGAGCGAAGCTCAATCGGAGTAATAGCCAAGCAGGCAAGCTCTGCTTGCCGCGCGGAGATTGAG
>WQXP01000214.1 GCA_009784765.1 Oscillospiraceae bacterium
CCAAAAACGACCGTTGGGGGCTAATCAGCGTGGATAACGATGTTGTCCTCCCCTTTGAGTATGATAATATGTTGGTTTTCTGTAGCGACCGCGACTACAACGGCGACAATGATTGTCCGCACGACTACTAAGGAATATAGCTATTACGATGTTCACAGTGGCGGCTTCCGCCGTTTTTGTTATGGTTTGTTCGTGGTATCGCAAGACGATAACTGGGGAGTAATCAACAAACGTGGCGAAGTCGTTTTACCGCTTGAACACAAAATCTTAGTAAACCCGGTATCTGGATATATTTTCATTGATTTTGCGGGTTTTGAAGATACAATTCCGCAGTTTACTCTTTTCCACAACAGGGAATGGATTACAGTCAGCGGTAATGCGCCGCCGCCTCGACCGGGTGCAGTTATTGACGGCAATACCGTAACAGTCGCCGACGCTCTCGAAATTTTGCGGTTCGTCGTGGGATTGACGAACGCCATTTCGGATAACGGCAGTGAATCGCGCCAGTGGAAAGCCGCGTTGGTTACAGGCGGCGAAGAACCGCAAATCGACGATGCGTTACAGATTTTGAGGTATGTGGTGAAGTTGAGCAGTGTGTTTGATTAGACGAAATCGGGGCAAATAATACATTGAAGCCGCCTTTCGCAAGAAAGGCGGCTTTTTTGAGGGTTTTCGGGTTTGAAAATCGACCTTTACAACATATTTACACTTCTTTACGAAAATTTCGCGATAGCTTTACGCAAACTTGCTTGTTTGTCTAAAATGTTTCTGATATAATGAAAGACATAAATCCTAAAAAAACTATCTTCGGAGGAAAAACCATGAAAAACCTAAAAAAACTCACATCGCTTATTCTAACGGTACTTATGCTTGCAGGTTGCTTGATTTTCGCAACAGGTTGCGACAACGCGGACGAAAACACAATCACGATTTACACCGCACTTGAGGTGGAAAGCATTGAAGATGCCCTCAAACTGTTCAACGCGGCACACCCCGACATTAAAGTAGAAATCGTTCGCGATTCTACAGGGATTATCACATCGCGGATTATCATGGAAAGCGCGAACCCCGTCGCCGACTTGGTATGGGGAACAGCGGCATCGTCCATGCTGATTTTAGACGAGATGGGTCTGTTAGAACCCTACGCACCCGCGGGCTTGAATAGGATTCTGCCCGAATTTAGGTGCAGTAACACCGTTCCGTCATGGGTGGGCAACAATGCGTGGGAAACCGCGTTTGTCGTCAACAATGTGGTGATTGAACAACTCGGGCTGAAAGCCTCGGACATTAAATGCTACGATGACTTGCTTCGCCCCGAACTGAAAGGGCAAATTCAAATGCCTAACCCCGCATCTTCGGGAACAGGACTGCTTACAGTCGCGGGACTTCTTCAGCTTCACGGCAAGGACGGCAACGGCGGCTGGGACTACATGGCTAAACTTCACGAAAACGTTCACTCGTACCCGCACTCTGGTTCTGCTCCTGCGAAAAACGCGGGCAGCGGCGAAGTTGCCGTCGGCGTGAGCTTCGGTTTCCCCGCGATTACTCAAGTTCGTAACGGCGCGCCCGTAACTGTCGTGTTCCCTGAAAAGGGTTCGGGCTGGGACTTAGAGGCGAACGCACTCATCAAGAAAGACGATATTAAACCTGCGGCGAAAGTTTTCTTAGACTGGGCGATTTCGAACGAGGCAATGGACCTCTATTCGCAAAACTTCCCGATTATCGCGACAGGGCAAGGCGGCAAATACGAGGGTTTCCCCGATATGAACCCTGTTGACCAGCTTATCGAAAACGACTTGGCGTGGATTGCCGCTAATCGCGACGCGATTCTGCAAAGGTGGACTGCGTCGTTCGTCGGAGCTTAAATTAATGAGTTGAGGTGTGCGATTATGTTTTTACAAGTCAAAAACATCGTTAAGACTTTCGAGAAGAATACCGTTCTTAACGATGTAAGCGCGGATATAGACAAAGCCGAGTTTATCTGTATACTCGGACCGTCGGGCTGTGGAAAAACAACACTTCTTCGGATAATCGCAGGGTTAGAAGCCCCTACCTCAGGGCAGATTATAATTGACGGCAGGGACTCTACGTTCCTGCCCCCTGCGAAACGAAATTTCGGAATTGTATTCCAGTCATATGCGTTGTTCCCAAACATGACCGTTCTTGGTAACATCATGTTCGGCTTACATCAGAAAAAGAAAATCATGACTAAAAGCGAAATGCACGACAAAGCACTCGAGTCTTTGAAAATGGTGGACTTGCATGAACACCAGAACAAATATCCGCGTCAGCTTTCGGGGGGGATGCAGCAACGAACCGCCTTAGCTCGTGCAATCGCTTTGTCGCCCGCGTTTTTGCTGTTAGATGAGCCGTTGTCCGCTCTTGACGCGAAAGTCCGCACGAAACTTCGCACAGAGATTCGCTCAATTCAAAAAGAACTGAACATTACCGCGATTATGGTAACACACGACCAAGAAGAGGCTCTCACCATGGCGGAAAGGATTATCGTCATGAACAATTCTTTCGTGGAGCAAAACGGCACTCACCGCGAAATTTACGACA
>WQXP01000215.1 GCA_009784765.1 Oscillospiraceae bacterium
AGCAGTTATCGACAACGACAATCACATCAGGATTGGTTTCTTTTGCAGTTTTAACGATTTCCCCGATTTGCGCGACTGTAAGCGGCTCTCTCAGCGAATACCCCCGTGAGCGTTGGACGTAGACAACCCGCGCATTGTTTGCTTCACGGGCGATTGCCTCATAGTCCGCAACGCCGCTTGCGCAAAGCTCGATTTGATGATACTCAATCTCCTGCTCCCGAAACGCGCCGCCGTCAATCAGCGTCGCTAATGTGTCATAAGGGCGACCGCTCACCGAAACAAGCCTGTCGCCTGCTTTCAGAACAGCGAAAAGGGCAGTGGCAATCGCGTGAGTGCCGCTCACGAAATTGTGCCGCACGAGAGCCGCCTGAGTTCCGAAAACCTCTGCGTACACGCGGTCGAGAGTATCACGCCCGTCGTCGCCGTAGCCGTAACCGTTCGAGCCGCCGAGATGACGCTCTTCCACGCGATTGTTAATGAACGCCCGCAGGACTTTCTCGCCGTTAGTGCGTGCAGTTGCTTCTATTCGTGCAAAAGCCCCCGAGGCAAAGCAGAGTTGCTCTGCCTCGTTGGCTTTCGTGAGTAATTCTTGGCTGAAGCTCATAACTCGATTTTGCCGTACAGAGCCGTGCTGTCCATAACCTCACGAGAGGCTTCGGCTGCTTCGGGAGAAATCGGCGTATCCGCAGGAGCAGCCGCATCTAAATCGCGCTTATACTCGCGTTCGAAAGACGTAGAAAATCCTGCCGATTGTTTGTAAGACTTGCTGTGAACAGCGTTCGAAACTTCCCCGGGAATGCGCTGCGGAATTACGTCATTATCTGTGCGTCCTCTGTTAAATCCGCCGCCACCCCGATTGTCGCGATTATCACGCGCCGCACCGCCGCTTCTGTTATCGCGTCCGCCACGATTGTCGCGCCTGTCCCGATTATCCCGATTTTCGCGAGGTTTAACACGCTCAGCAGAAATGACGACTTTGCGATAAGGCTCTTCCCCAATCGAGTTGGAGAACACCCCTTCTATTTCGGAAACTTTGCTGTGGATTATTCTGCGTTCATAAGGGTTCATAGGCTCGAGAGTAACTCTGCGCCCTTGTTTGATGACTTTCGCACAAGTCCTCACTGCGAGAACCTCGAGGGTCTCTGTGCGTTTTTCGCGATAACCGTTACAGTCCACGACTAAGCGCAGACGTGCATTCTCTTCAGCAGCGCGATTGTTCGCAAGAATAGAAAGATACTGGAGTGCGTCTAAGGTCTCGCCACGCCGCCCGATAATCGCACCTAAGCTCTCCCCGGTAATGTTGATAATGTTGTTATCACCAGCTTTGTTGACTTCAATCCCGTAGCCTTTAATCCCGAGGTGTTTCAAAATCCCGTCAACATACTCAACGGTGGGTTTGAACTGCTCAAGCTCTGCAGGGTCGGCAATCGGAACTGCGGATGTTTTAGGTGCAGACGTGTCGCCGAATTTGCCGAACTTGTCCCGCGGTGCGGGTTGCTGATTAGCCACCGACACTCGCGGTGGTTGAACTCCTTTCGAAGTTTGGGGCGAAGTTTGGAGCGATGCTTGAGGCATAGCTTCCTGTGCCGTTTCATAGATTGCGCGTACCCGAAAATCACCCTTGCTTCCGAAAAGGGTTTTCTTGGGTTGTTCGATTATTTCGAACTGAATATCAAGCATATCTGCGCCGAAAGCCTCGGCTGCCATTTCTTTTGCTTCATCGAACGTCTTTGCGGTGAAGATTTCAATCTTTTCCGTTTTCGCCATCGTTGTTGTTTTCTCCTTCTGGTATTTCGCCGTATTTCTCAAGGTCAGCTTTGCGTGCGTCCTCGAGCTTTTTGCGATAGTATTCTTTTTCTTCTTTGCCGGACATATCGGCAGCTTTTTTCTCGATTATACGCCCGTCGCTCTTTTCGATTACCACAACATTGTCAAGGTTAATCCCGCGCTTAGCGAGAGCCTCTTCCACTTCTGCGCGAAGCCTTTCCGGCGGCCAGACTTTGTAGATAATAATGCTCTGCACAATCCCGACTGCCGCAGAAACCGCCCAGTAAAACCCTGCTCCTGCGGGGAACTGGAAGGCAATCACAAGGGACATAATCGGCATAAAATAGAACATATACTTCATCGAACCCATCTGTGCAACCGCTTCCGGAGCGGTTTTCTTCTGGATTTTCTGCATGATAATCATTTGCCCTGCCGCAAACAGGAAGGACAGAATCGGCACAAGGATTGTCGGGAAAGTCGTTGTCGGGCGTTCGCTGAAGTCGATTCCCGCGAAAACAATCCTACGCTGAATACTTTCAATGGTTAAAAACGTCTCTTCTTCAAGAACAACAGTTTTTTCTTCGCCTTTTTTGGTTACGATTTCAACTTCAGCACCTATGCGTTCGTGAAAAATCTCTTTATTATCGCGGAACACACGAATAACATCGAGCTGTCTTTGAATGCGCGTAAAAGCAAGAGTAATACGGTTGCGTTCTTGGTCGGTGAGTTTCGGGCGAGCCTCTTCATCTTCGTCTTCTAACGCCTCAACAGTCCAAGCGG
>WQXP01000216.1 GCA_009784765.1 Oscillospiraceae bacterium
GGGATGCCGGCGAAGTCGAGCTTGCGCGTTATAACTACTTCACTTTGGGACATACGGTTATTATTCGCCACTCAAACGGTCTGCGTACTCTCTACGCACACGCAAGTGCAATCTACGTCAAGGAGGGGCAACAAGTCGCGCAGGGTGAGCTAATCGCCGCTGTCGGTTCTACTGGCCGCAGTTCGGGCAACCATGTGCATTTTGAAGTAATCGACGGTAATCGCAAGATGAACCCCGAGAATTATCTGCCTGCACGGAACGCATCATAACTACTGGAAAGGTAATTACCATTCATGACACATGATGTTTTTATCAGCCATTCCTCTAAGAATAAGGTTACGGCGGACGCGATTTGCCACACCCTCGAGAACAACGGCATTCGGTGCTGGATTGCCCCGCGCGATGTTATGCCGGGTGTCGAATATGCTGAAGAGCTTATTCGCGGAATCGAAAACTGCTATATCTTCTTGCTTGTTTTCTCGAAAGACGCTAACATTTCCGGGCCTGTGGGCAAGGAAGTCGAGAGTGCTTTTCGCTATGGAAAAACAGTCATGCCTTATCGTATTGAAGAAGTCGAGATGAGTAAAAGCTTTGAGTATCACCTTGCGAATCTGCATTGGCTTGATGCTTTTCCCGATGACTCTGACTTCCGTAAACTCACGGCTGCTATCAAGAACGCTCTCGGGGGCAAGAACGCCGCCCCCGCTGCGCCTGTCGCTGCTTCTGCTGCGCCGCAGTCTTGGGCGGCTCAGCTCGGTTCGGGGGCTGCTGCTGTACAAGCTCCTGTACAAGCTCCGCCTGTGCAGCAGTTCGGTGCGGCTGTGCCTCCTCCTGTTCACACTCCTCCACCTCCGCTGCCGCAGCAGTTCGGCGGGGTTGTGCCGGCTCCTGCACAAGCCCCTGTGCCGCGCAAGAAGTCTAACGCGGGGCTGATTGTCGCTTTCGTGCTGATTGCCGCCGCTGTTTTTGTCGCAATCGCTGTCTTTGTGATTGCTCTGGTTCTGCGCGAATCGTCGCCGGGCGACACGCCGATTTCACCGCCGCAAGGGCAGGACTCTTCTCAACCGATTTACGGCGACCACGAAATTGCCGGGCGCCTCGTGGGGCGGTGGGTTTGTGTCGATGACGACAATCATATTTGGGCTTGCGACTTCCGCTTTGAGAGCGGTAATCGCTTCATCGACGGCGACGGCGATTCGGGCATTTATCAGATTTCCGGCGACGAGATTAAGTTCATTTTTGAAGACAGCTACGACGCTGTTACGCTCAAGTTCAGCTTATCCGACAATCACCTTGTTCTCGATTTTAATGACGGCTATCCGGTTACTCTTACACGAGGGGGCAGTTGACAATTGACAGCAAAAAAACGCGGAAAGTTTTGGAAACTTTTCGCGTTTTTGATTTCCGGACAGTGGCGTTTCGGCTGTGAGGCGGGCGAATTCGGCGGTATTTCGGCGGGTATGTGACGCAAAGCGGCGCGGTGAGGTCTTCACCGCGTTGTTTTTTGTTTATTCGATTTTGGGCAGCTTACTCGAGTTTGTAGGGGCGAGCATCACCTACGCCCGTTTCTGCGGGGATTTCGGCGTTGTCAGTTGACAATTGGTGGGGTTCGGGTTCGGGAGCGGGTTCGGGAGCGGGTTCGGGAGCGGGTTCGGGTTCGGGAGCGGGTTCGGGAGCGGGTTCGGGTTTAAGGGGGTTCAGCTCTAACAGATTGATGAGCATTCTCATAGCGGTCAGCTTGTGGTTGACTTTTACCTCGTCGATATGGGGCGGGCAGAATGCGATTCGCTGGAGTTCTTCCATGATTCTGTCGGTGAGTTCGGCTTTGTCGGTGATTAGTGTCATGATTATGTTTCCTTTCGAGTTCTTGTTTTGCTTCTATTATACATCGAAAGTTAGCGGCTGAGTGCCAAGTTTGTTGGTGAGGAGCAACTGTCAACTGTCAACTGTCAATTGTCAACTGTCAGGACACACTGCCGTGTGTTTCATGAGAGGTGTGGTTGAGTGGCATTCTATGCGGGGTTGTAGTAAAATATGACAAGAAATTCAAAAAAAATAAAAAAGATTGCAAAAAAGTGTTGACAAAGGGAAAAAGGTGTGGTATACTAATATTCGTGCCAAAGAGCAGAAATGAAAAATCAGCGGCATACAGTACCTTGAAAATTGAACAATACAACAAAAATTACCTGAAAGGTCAATGAGGGCGGATTAAATTCGCTTGAGTTGACACAAGTACAGATTACCTGTACAATTCCGTGCCATCTGAGAAGGTGGTACAATATAGTAATTTTCGGAAAACTAATATTTTTTAACAGAATGTTAGCGTTTTTGAATGAGCTTAACGGGTTCTGCGGAACTCGTACAACTTTTGAATAAAGAGTTTGATCCTGGCTCAGGACGAACGCTGGCGGCGCGCCTAACACATGCAAGTCGAACGAACGACGGGAGCTTGCTCCCGAAGTTAGTGGCGGACGGGTGAGTAACACGTGAGCAATCTGCCTTCAAGAGGGGGACAACAGTTGGAAACGACTGCTAATACCGCA
>WQXP01000217.1 GCA_009784765.1 Oscillospiraceae bacterium
CTCGCGGCGCATTTCACAGCAGATGTAGTAGTGCTTGTTTGTCGGCACGAAGCGGCAGACAATCCGCAGAGAACCTGTGCCGTTCAACGAAAGCACCTCAATCCTCGACATGAGGACGGTGGTATCTTCTGCGTTAATCAGCTCGATAAGGTTCACGTTTGAAATACTTTTCTTCTTGCTCTGCAAATCTTTCTGATAATGCTTGCCGAGCGTTATGGGGAGGTCTTTTGTCATGTCTATACGAACGCTTACACAGCGATAATGTGCCAAAACATCAATGAAATTCATGTGGGTGAAATAACCTTTCGTTTTATGTTGTTTTTACAATTATAACATACTTCTTTGAGAAAATCAACAGTTTTTTTCGAAAATTTTAACTTTTTTTGTAGACTATCACAAAAAAATATGTTTGCTTTTTTCAAAAAAATATGGTATACTATTATATAAGTAGACTTTTATAAGATGAGGAGGCGCAGTAATGGCAGCAATCAATGTTACACCGTCAGAAGAGTGGGAGCTGTATTCAGCGATTGGCGCGGGCAAATACGAGGGAGCGAAGTGTATCGCCTGCAATGTAGAGTTCGATGAGGCGTTCCAAGTCGTAGTCTGCCCTGATTGCGGCGCACTCCACCACCGCGCCTGTTACGCACTCGAAGGGCAGTGCATAAACACCGCGAAACACGGGCAAATCAAACAACTCGAACGCGCGATGAACGTGTTAGACGAGTTTCGCAAAATTCAAGAAGAAGTGAACGAGAGCATTACCTCTAAAGATTTCGAAGAGCCGAACATATTCGGGGCGAGCAAAGCGGAGTTATCAGCGTTTATGTGCATTGAACCCAACACGCCTGAGTTCCGTGAGAAAGTAATTCAAGCGAAAGTATTCAGCCCGAACATCTTCGCGGGGGTTCTGTCGCCGTTTTATCAATTCGGCAAGGGTATGCGCCTGATTGGCTGTGCGTTGCTCGTGATGTTCTTTTTGCAGGTGTTCTTGCTTCCTCCTTACTTCCCTGCACTTCCGCTTATAACTATTTTAATGCTGTTTTTCAACGATTATGTCTATCTGCGGCACTGCGCATTCAAAATAAAGTCAATTCGCAAGTTTTACGCGGAACTGCCGTCAGACTTAAAAGGCTCAATCGAGTATTACGAGCTTCTGCGCCTTAAAGGCAAACCGGGAATAATCAAAGGGATTTTCGAAACCGCGATTGCGTTCTTGCTGATTGTACTCTTAGTGCAGTATCTCGGTCCTGAGTTAGGCTTATTAATTCCCGGATTAGGTGATATTGCATGACAATCTTACAGACTGTTGCTTCTTTTTTACTCCCCCTCGCGATTACTGCGGCGATTTACGTCGCGGCGAAGCTCACGTCCCCTAAACGCAAAACTGCGCGGACGTTCTTCATAGCTCTGATTACGTTTGCGACGCCATTTGTTTTCGTTACGAACAACGAGTTTCTGCTGTTGACTCCACACGAGTCTTTCACGGACATTGCCGTGAACATCGCCGCGAACTTGTACCACTTCGCCGTGTCAACATGGGGGATTGGCATTCTCGGACTGTGCTTGTTCATCAAGGGGGCGGCTAAGCCCGACGAGAACACAGTCGAGGACAAACCCGATTTCAGATTGTATTCTTTGCTCGCGATATTACCGATTGTTATGGGGCTTGTTTCAGGCGACGTCCGTTCTCTCGAAACGGCAGTCGCGCCGCTTATTCTGCTCACGACTGTTGGCGGAATTTACATTCGCGGACTTGAACTGCGCGGTATTCTCACCGCGACGACTACGCTCGGTGTGATTTTCTCGGCGCAATTCCTGCTGACGAACGCGCCTGTTACTAACGCACAACTCATGGGTGTGTCGGTGATGTTCAGTTTTATGTCGCTTTTGATTGTATTCGTGAGTTGCGGCGGGCGGTTTCGCACACGAATAATAACCGCGGCGATTACGGCGGTCGTGCTGTTCAGCACGGTGAGGAGCGTTATAACTCATGATATATACATCTAAGTCGCATAAATACGGGACTGATTCGATTTTGCTCGCTGATTTCGCGGGCAACGCGGGCAATGTGAAAAATAAGATTGTTGTTGATTTATGCTCGGGTTGCGGAATTGTTCCTGTTATGCTTAAAGACATGAACGCGAAATGCCTGTACGCAGTCGAAATTCAAGATGAGGCGGCGGACTTAATTCGCGCAAACTCGCAAGACGGCAAAATCAAAGTCGTTCATGGTGATTTGCGAGATGAACAGACGCTCGCACAAATCGGACGTGAGGTCGCGGATTTAGTAACGGCGAATCCACCGTATTACAAGCTCGGCAGCGGGTTTGAGCGTGAGTGCGGTTCTCAAAAAACCGCCCGTTATGAGGGAGAGTGCAATCTTGAGGACGTAGTTCGCGCGGCGGCATATCTGCTGAAGTTCGGCGGTGTGCTGAAACTGTGCATGACTGCTGTGCGGTTAGCCGAAACAATCGCTGTTATGCAGGCGTTCGCCATTGAACCCAAGGAGATTGCGTTTATTTCTGCGAA
>WQXP01000218.1 GCA_009784765.1 Oscillospiraceae bacterium
TCCCCGCCGTAAGTCTCAACGGTGCTGATTACGCCCACAGGAAAAGCAGAGGATTGCGCGGCGGCGTAGTCAAATTCGGTTATGGGTGTTTCAAAAGGAACGCTGTATGCCCCGGGTTGCGAAATCAAAATCGGCTCTGTACGATATATAGTCCCGACTAATGACACGACGTCTTCAACCGGCATAACATAACGCATCATGTTCCCGAATATGCGAAATGCGGGGTTGAGGTTTTCCTCAAACCTAAGCGGCACGAACTGTTGAATCTCTGTCTGCATACCTGCGATTGAGATTGGCGCAATGAAACGCGGGTCGCGCTGAACGACGTACTCCCGCTCCACAGACACTAACCACTCATTGCGCAAATACGTGTCTATCAACGGAGTGTCTGCGTTATGGTGTGCGAAGTAGAGCAGTGTTTTGCCGAAGTTACCGTCATTGCGAAGCCAGTTTTCTAAAGCGGCAATGTCTTCACGGCTGTAGTCGGCTTGGGGTGCGTTAATTATGAGCAAATCAAGCTCTGTCGATTCAGAAGCTAATTCGCTGATTTCGACAAATCGCAGACCGTAGGCGTTAAAAGCGAGAAGCTCTTCCATATAAGGATTCCGTGCCTCTCCGTATCCCAGCGCAAAGCCGATTGTAGTCGGTTCTGTGTTAGTTACAGAAATAATCGCGGACAGGAACGCCCCCTCTGCTCGGGCAGAAACGTCCATTTCTACCATATGCCCCGCCCCCATGTTGACTAACATATGATACTCGGTTTCGGTAATCTGGTTGCCTGAACGCATATCGTAATACTCTGCGCTTAAATATTGATGTTGTGATAAAATCACGTGCCGCTCGGTGTTCTGCGATTGCACAATCACCATGTTCCCGCGTAGATTTTCTCCGGCAAACTGCGCCGCAAATTCAGGATTTGAGAGCAGATCTTTATACTCAAGGGTAATCCGCTCGTTCGCCCCTGCGAAGCGTCGTAAAATTTCGTTGGTTTGGTTATAGAAAGCCCCGTTCCCGGCGAACTCACTCTCGCGTGTGGTAACGGTGAGTGTAACATCATCGTCGAGTGCGGCAAGAAAAGCCGCCGTCGAGTTTTCAATCGAAAACCTGCCGTCGTGAGACCAGTCAATTGACAAATCAAGCCGCGCAATCAGTACCCCCGCGACTATGTTCGCTAACACCACAACCGCAACAAACGCCGCAGCCATAACTGCGGATAATGCACCGTATTTGAATTTGCGGCGATTAAAAAAGCCTGCGATTTTTCTCATGCCCACCTCCGCTTTTCTAACACACGCACAGTCAAGAACAAGAACACCGTTACAATACTCGCGAAGAACAGCACGTTTTCGGGTTCGAAAAGCCCGATTGTGAAGCGGTCATACCTCTCAAGGAGCGATACCGCCTTCATGGCATCTGCCACAGGGCGGACAGGCACGTGCATTGCCGCAAGGTTAGTCAGCAAAAAGCTGATGTTCACGAACACGCTGATTACAGCCGCAACCATCTGATTTTCGGTGAGGCTTGATATGAACAACCCCGCCGCCGTATACACCGCCCCAAGCAGAACAAGCCCCGCTACATTCCCAAGCAAAGTCCACCAGTTCAGAGAATCAGTGAAAAAGCCGAGAACCACTCCGTATACAGGCATAATCGCAGTACTCAAAAGAAAAATGCAAAACGCCGCCGCGAATTTCGCGAATACTAATGACGTCAGGCTCACAGGAGCGGTCAGTAAAAGCTGGTCAGTCTTGCTCTTGCGTTCTTCCGACAAAAGCCGCATAGTCAACAGGGGGATTGTTACCATCAACACAAAGAACATCAGCGTGAACATAGTTGAGAAGTCCACTGTCCCCATATCCGAACCGAATCCTGCCCCTGTCAGGGTGAACAGATAAAAGAACGCCCCCGAAAAAAGCAAATACACCCCTATGAACACGTAACCTAAGGGCGTGATAAAGTATGACTTAAATTCGCGCAGAAAAATAGCCGTCATGTTGCCCCTCCCGTAACGTCACCTGCTGTCAGCCGCAGGAAGATTTCCTCAAGAGTCAGTTCGCCGGAGTTCATCATCAGCAGAGGATAATTCCTGCTCGCTAATTTGCGGAAAACTTCCCGGCGAATATCCGCCCCCTGCTTTGTTTCCACCGCATACTCCCGCACGTGCAGCCCCGACGATTTTTCGCCTTGCACTCCTGATTCCACCACCGCTCCGGGGTAGACTTTTACTACACCCGCGATTCCGGTAAGAAGCTTCACAATCTGCTCCGTTGACGTGCTTTCAATCCGCAGATTAAGCCGCGTACTCCTGCCTTCGCCGATGCTTTCGGTGAGGCTGCCCGTCGTATCGTCCGCGACAATCTTGCCTTTGTTGATTATCACAATCTTATCGCAGACCGCCTGAACTTCCGGCAGAATATGGGACGACAAAATCACCGTATGATTCGCGCCAAGCCGCTTGACAAGGGCGCGAATTTCGATAATCTGCTTCGGGTCAAGCCCGACTGTAGGCTCGTCCAAAA
>WQXP01000219.1 GCA_009784765.1 Oscillospiraceae bacterium
ATATTGTTATAAATTACAGCATAAAAAGTTTGACAAAAATCGTCAAAAGATGTATAATGAATATATTATATAATTAATCACTTAAAGCGGTAATGACGAAATTAAATGGATTAGGAAATAAAAATATGAATGAATTAGAAAGCTTAGAAAGCCGGGTCAATCACGACTTATTCGCAGCGCTGCCGCCGGACGCGGCTGAGCTTGTCTCGAACATTGAACCCCTCGAAATAACATTCGGGGCGGTAATGAGCGAAATCTGGCAGATTTTCGTAGGTGAAATTACCGCGCCCTTCCAAATGCTTATTGCTTTGGTCGGTGTAATCGTTTTGTGTGCTGCCGCGAACGCTCTGCGGGACAGTGCCTCCGGTGCGGAAAAAAACACGGCGGCAGTCGGGGCGTTTGATATGGTTGCTGTTCTCGCAGGGGCAGGAGTAATCAGCATGGCTGTCGCGGGGGTTGTAATGCGCGTCATCGAAACCCTCACTGCCGCAGGCGCATTTATGCTGACTTTTATTCCAATACTCGCGGGGATTATGGCGATTATGGGGCAGTTAGTTTCGGCGAACTTGTTCAATGCTTCGGTGATTCTCGCGGCGCAGGTGTTCTCCCAAGTCATGATAACGGCTCTTATGCCGCTGTCCGCCTCCGTGCTGGGTGTTTCAATCGCAGGGGCGGTTAATCCCGACTTAAAGACAGAAAAGCTTGCCGAAACGGTAAAAACAGCAGTAATCTGGATACTCGGCATTTCAGCGACCGTGTTCTCGGGGCTTCTCGGGCTCCAGAGCTTAGTGTCGGGCAACGCAGACTCTGTCACGATGAAAGCTGTGCGTTTCACAGTGTCAGGGAGCGTTCCCTTCATCGGAGGGGCAATGGGCGATGCACTCGGCGTAGTGAACGCCAGTGTCGGCGTTCTCAAAAGCACAACAGGTGCCTTCGGGATTATCGCGATTGTGGCAGTCTGCCTTCCTGCGATTTTGTCGGTAGTCGGCTTTCGCTTGTCCATGAGCTTAGCCTCAGCAGTCAGCGGTTTTTTCGGAACAGAGCGAATCGGCGTTATACTCAAAAGCGGCGAAAACGTCATGTCCGTGATTCTTGCGATGCTCGCCTGTTTCACGCTGATTATGCTCGTTTCAATCGCCATGATGATTAGGATTTCGGGGGCGTAATTTCAGTTGATAATTGACAATTGACAGTTATTTAGCTGCCAAAGGAGGTGCAAATATGCGAGAAGTTCTTCTAAACATCTGCCTGATTTCGGTTGCGCTGAGCTTATTCAAAATGCTTCTGCCCGAAACGGCTGCAAAGAAACAAGTGCATTTTCTGTTAGCCTGCTTCTTCTTGAGTGCATTGGTAACACTGTTCACAAACGGGCGGGCAGATTTAGCAGGGGGATTAGACGCAGGCGCATTCAAGCTTGAAGAAATACCCTATGTCGATTTTGCGCAGGAGTTAGAAGCGGCGCAAATCAACGCTGTTTCGCGCGAAGCTGCTCGGGAAACACGCTACAGAGTAGCAGAGGTTTTAGCGAAGCAAAACATTTTTCCGCAGCAAATTATCGCAAGCGTTAATATTTCGGACGACCACAGCATATCTATTAGTGAAGTAAGGCTCGTTTATCCAAATCTCGACCTGTTCGAAGAAATGACAGCGGCGGTTCACATCACGCAAAAGGAGGTAGGCGACAAAGTTTTGGTATCAGGAATGTTATTGGAGGAATGAAAATGAAAACCACGTACAAAATCACACAACGCGATGGCGGCAAAGCTTCTAAAGCCGACAAAGCCAAAGACAGCAAAGCAGAAAAAAAGCCACTCGACTTAAAAGCTCTGCTCAAAAGCGACAAAGCGCTCAAAGTAATCATGTTCGGAGGGGTTTCGCTCATCGTCTTGTATTTTCTTTCGACAATGTTCGAATCGCCCAAACCGCAATCCGCCTCACAGGAACAGCCCTTCATGAGCGGTGCAAGCGTATCAGAAGAAACACGGCTCGAGGAGAAGCTGTATCGTGCGATTATCGCACTCGACGGAGTCGGCGGCGCAGAGTCTCTCACCATTGTCGTAACTCTTGAAATCGACGGCGATGTTCGCGGGGCGGCAGTCGTCGCGAAAGGTGCAGCAGACCCAGTCGTGCGGGAAAGAATCGTCGAAATCACCTCGCGCTTGCTCGGAGTAGGCGCAAACCGAATTTCAGTTACACATTAACAATGGAGGTTACACCCCCAAACCCCGCAAAGACCCAAACCAACAACACAAAATCAAACAACAAGGAGAATTACTTACCCATGAAAAGATTATTCCGAAATTTAAGGCTTCCCCGAATCAACGTGATTATCGGGAAAAAGCAAATCATCATCGCAGGGCTTACTCTTCTTCTCGGAACTGCTGTATTCGCGAACTATGCCGTCAACGCTAACAGAGCCACCTATCCCGAAAACGACCGCGGCTCGGGAAGCGGAACACAGGCACACGGCGGCAACACACAAACTCCGGGAGACGGCACA